>JAAZZE010000050.1 GCA_014239255.1 Gammaproteobacteria bacterium | reverse complement strand
CGCACCAGTTAGGCGACCCAGTCGGGAGTAACCACTCCAGTGATTGGTCATTATGGCTTCACCACTTGCCAGCAGGTCGCTCATGGTTTCAGAGTTGTAGGCGACTACAGATTCCTTCTGCGTGACGAGCATGTCCTGGATCTGCTTCATTTGCTTCGCATCTTCGGAACAAAACGGTATCCCGAGATAGATGTTAGCAAGACTGATGACTTCATCCGGGGTCTGGAAAACGCTTAGGCGTCCATTGAGTTCATCGGACGGCTCGAAGAACTCTTTCAGTGATGCACCTTTGCCGGAATACAGTTCACTGTTGTACGAGAATGACGTCGTGCCCCACTGCCAGGGCCCGCTATATTCCTGCTTCGAATCCCATTCCGGAAAGGTCCAGCGATCCTCCATGTTTTTAAAATTGGATAGCGCATGTACGCCGACTTTCTGAATCAAGCCTTCGTTGATCAAGATCGGCACGAAGTTCTGGCTAGGCACAACGATGTCGTATCCAGTGGCGCCGGCCTGCAGTTTTGCCAGCAGGGTTTCGTTCGAATCGTAGGTATCCACGGAAACCTTGATGCCGGACTCTTTCTCGAACTTGGCAATGAGTTCTGGCGGGGTGTATTCCGTCCAGTTATAGATGAATAACTCGCCTGAGGCCTGTGCCAATCCTGAGATCAGCACCGCTGTGATTGCGGCGACTGTGGTGAAAAGACGTTTCATATTGTTACCTCCTATTGGTACGATTATTGTCGACTAGTAGACTTACAAAATCAGTGTCCAGTGCTGGTCTGTGTTTTTTTCGAGAGAATCCAGTATGCCGTAACAATGGCGATCGAGGCAAGCAGTAGCATGGTCGAGACTGCATTGATCTCTGGCGTCAGGCCACGGCGGATCATCGAATAAATATAAACAGGCAAGGTCGTTGAGCCGGCCCCACCCACCATCAGCGTGATAATAAAATCATCCATGGATATAACGAAAGCCAGCATGGCGCCGGCGACGATACCCGGCATCAGCAATGGCATGGTGACAAAACGGAAGGTTTCCCATTGTGATGCGTAAAGATCACGCGCGGCCTGCTCCAAAGTAGTGTCCATGCCTTCCAGCCTCGCACGAATCGGCATGAAGGCAAAGGGAATACAGAACGTGATATGGGCGATGATGACATTACCCAGGCCTAAATTCATGCCAATCGCGGAAAAGAAAATCAGAACCGCCACCGCGGTTACGATTTCTGGCACCATCAGCGGTAGCGTAATCAGCCCCAGCGAGACTGTTTTGCCGCGGAAGTTTCCACCTCTGGCGAGCACCAGGGCTCCTATGGTGGCAATAGCTGTGGCAAAGACCGTTGCTACTGTTGCGACAATCAACGAGTTCCAGACCGCTTTTTGTATATCAGAGTTGTTGAAGGCCTTCAGATACCAGTCGATGCCGAAACCACCCCAGTTCATAACCATGCGGTTAGCGTTGAATGAATAAAAAATCAGTACGATGATAGGCAGGTATAAAAAGACGAAGAAAGCGATCGTCCAGGAACTGAGCCCGCGATAGTGGCCTACGGGAAGCACCTTCTTGTCCTTACGTGTGGACCGCTTTTGTATTTGATCGCTCATGATCAGGCACTCCCCTCCATAGCGGCCCGATGCTTGGCCGCCCGGGCGTAGAAGATCAAGGTGATGATCACAACAGACAACAACAGCATGGATAAAGCCCCACCGAAGGGCCAGTTGCGCGCAGACGCGAACTGAAATTGAACCAGGCTGCCCAGCATCAGTTTCTTGCCTCCGCCCAGCAGGTTTGGTGCAATAAACGCGCCAAGACAAGGTATGAATACCAGTATACAACCGGCAATAATTCCGGGCTTACACAAGGGGATAACAACCTTGGTCATGATCTCGAAGCGGTTGGCGTACAGATCGCTTGCGGCATCCAGCAGGCGGAAATCTAACTTTTCCAGGCTGGCATAGATGGGTAGTACCATCAGCGGTAGATAACTGTAGGTCAGGCCGATGGCGATGGCGCCGTCCGTATACATCATGCGCAACGAATCGTCGATGATGCCAGTCGCAAGCAAAGGCGCCTCGATCACGCCCCCACGGCCCAGGATAATGATCCAGGCAAAGGTGCGGATCAGCAGGTTAGTCCAGAACGGGATGGTGACCAGGTAAATATAGAAATTGCGGCGGTTCTCGGGCTGCAACGTGATGTAGTAGGCGACCGGGAAACCGAAAATCAGGCACAGCAGGGTGGCGCCGAAGGATAACTGGAAGGAGCGGAATATAATGTTGAGATAGCCCGGATTGAAGACCAACTTGTCTTCCAGGTCGTATTCAAAAGCAATCTTGATGTAGGCGGCCAGTGATCCTACCGGTTTGACGCCGCCATAGGGGTTTGGCTCCAGAAAGGAAAACACGCCCATGATGACCATGGGTACCAGCATGAAAATGCCGATCACGAAATAACTCGGTGCAAGGCCCAGCCAGCGCCGTCCGGCCGCGCTTTTGGGTAACCAGTCCCTCATTGCGCGAGGACCTTCAGGGCACGGGCCGAGAATGAGACCGCGATCGGGTCACCAATCGCGAAGGGTAGTTCGCCGTCCTCGCGGGGACGTGCCTGCGCTGTTAATTCGATTCCGTCGCCCAGGTCTACGGTATAAGCCGCCTGGTTCCCCAGGTAGACAAGGTTGGCGACCTTGCCCAGTCGTTTGCCAGAGTCGTTTGCATCGTCGAGGACAGACAGCATGATTTTTTCGGGCCGCAGGAATAACGTAACCTGATCACCGACTTTGTGGCGGCCGCTGTTTTCAGTCTCGAACATGCTTTGGGCGCCAATCCTACAGGTCACCAGATCCTCGTTGAGGTCCACAATCTCGCCATCCAGAAAGTTCGTATCGCCAATAAAGTCCGCTACGAAACGGTTGGCCGGATGCTCGTAGATGTCCGTCGGCCTACCGATTTGCTGAATCTCACCATTGGACATAACCGCGATCCGGTCACTCATTGCGAGGGCTTCCTCCTGATCGTGAGTGACAAAGACGAAGGTAATGCCAGTCTCCCTTTGAAGCTGCTTGAGCTCTTCGCGCATGGCTTGCCGGAGTTTCAAATCCAAAGCCGAGAGCGGTTCATCGAGTAAAAGCACCTTTGGGCTTGGTGCCAGGGCGCGGGCCAGAGCGACACGTTGCTGCTGGCCGCCAGAAAGCTGATTGGGGCGGCGATCTCCCAGCTCCTTCATCTTGACCAGAGTCAAAACCCGCTCGACGGTGGCTTTGATTTCGGGCTTGGTTTTCTTGAGGCGCTCGAGACCAAATGCAACGTTGTTGGCGACTGTCATGTGGGGAAACAGGGCATAATGCTGGAACACCGTATTCACTGGACGCCGATTCGGCTCAAGATTCTCGATCTCTTTATCGAACAGCATGATCTCACCGCCAGACACCTGTTCAAAGCCGGCGATCAGGCGCAGCAGGGTGGTTTTTCCACAGCCGGAGGGGCCTAGCAGGGTGAAAAATTCGTTGTCATTGATAGTCAGAGAAACATTATCGAGCGCCTTGACCGCCTGGTTGGAACCGGGGCTGTAGACCTTAGTAACATCGCGAATATCAACTGCAGTAGTCATGCTTTACCTTATATAAGTGATAGCTGCATTTTTCTGTAGGTTGGACCATGACATCCACCAAGATCACACTCCGATCATCGGGATACGTGGCTATCTTCCTGAATTGCACCAGAGTGAGCATGTGAATGCTTGCTTGGTAGGATCAATATAACCATTCATACAGAGCACCTTGGCTCAATAGGGCTGGACCATGAAACATGAAGGTTAGCACAGACGTATTTGCATTTGGCTTTATCAGTTTGCGCAATTAAAAAACCCAGCGTACCAATACTGTTGCTAATTCACTGAGTTAAAAGAGTTCTTGAGTTCTTCGTCTGCCGGATTACGGGCATGGCAGGTGGCCTGATGATCGGTGAGGAAGTTTGGCACTGTCGTTGGCAGATGAACTTAGATACTAGGGTAACGCTCAACCAGCTAGTGGCCAGAGGTCTCGCAACATTAATGGCTGTATGCAGTTACCTACCGCGGAGACGAGGATCCAGTGCATCACGTAGGCCGTCACCGATGTAGTTGACGCTGAGTACCGTCAGCGCAATAAAGACACCTGGCCAAATCACGCGAGAGGGTGTGATCTGGATAAAATTTGTGCCGTCATAAAGAAGTCGACCCCAAGTCGGGAAATCGGGCGGGAATCCCAACCCCAGAAAAGATAGCGCTGATTCTGTGATAATCGCATTTGCGATACCCAGCGTTGCCGAGACCATGATGGGGCTTAAGACATTGGGAAGTATGTGGCGAAAAACGATGCGGTAACGACGGGTGCCAATGCTGTGGGCAGCAGTCACGAATTCACGCTCCTTGATACTCAAAACATCCCCTCGGACGATTCGGGCAGTGTGCATCCAACTGGTTACACCGATCAAGCCCACGATTAAAAGAAAAATACCGGTTTCGGGACCAAAAGCCGCACGCAAGGTATCTCGAAACAACATTATTGACACGAGAAGGAGCGGCAGAAGCGGTAGCGAAAGAAATATATCGGTCAAACGCATCAGCGGTCCATCCAGGGACTTGACGAATCCCGCAAGCACCCCGATCAGTGTGCCGAGAATTAAGGCAATCAAGGCAGCGGACAAGCCCACCGCAAGGGAAACCTGGCCGCCAGCGAGCATCTGCGCCAGCGTGTCGTGACCAATGTTGTCAGTCCCGAGCGGATGCGCCCACTCGGGCCCAAGATTCCTCGCTCTGAAATCAATAGCGTTAGGATCGACCCCATGGATCGGAGGGCCGACAAACACCGCGATGACGATGAATGCAAACACAAAAACCCCGACAAGAGCACCTTTGTGTTTTCGAAACTGCCGCCAAACATCGGTCCACATGGATCGATGTTCAGTTTCGATTACAGCGGGTTCTGTTGAGGTAGTGTCCGTATTCATCTCAAGAGGCTCGTTGAGTTAGTCATAGCGAATACGCGGATCGAGCATGCCATATAACACATCCGCAATGAGATTAAAGAGCACTATCAAAATGGCGAAAAGGAATGTCAGCGTCTGGACCGTTGGAATATCTGCTCCTTCGATTGCGATGATCAGCAACTGGCCTAGTCCGTTCACCCGGAAAATCTGTTCTGTAATGATGGCACCGCCAAAAATAGTTGGGATACCTAGGGCAATTAATGTCACAACCGGGATCAAACTATTTCGGAGCACGTGAATCATTAATACCGCGTTCTCACCTCGGCCTTTGGAGCGAGCAGTCCGGACATAGTCGAGATTGAGGTTGTCAAGAATCGAGGCGCGCATGAATCGACTGAGCTGCGATGCCTGATAAAACGCCAGTACCGTTACCGGCATAATCATTTGTTTTACTTGCACCACAAAATTGTTCCAACTGTTGACCTCCAAAGTGGTGTCATAGATCATGGGAAACCATTTCAAGTGGACGCTGAAGAGGATGATGGCAACGACACCTGTGAAGAAGGTCGGCACGGAAAATCCAAGCATCGCCACAAATGTGCCGATTTGATCAAACATGGAATATTGCCGATACGCCTGCACTATGCCGATCGGAATGGCGATCAGAATGCCAAAAAGAAAAGAGAGTCCAACAACCCAAAGCGTTTGTGGTGTGCGTTCAACGATTAGATCAATAACAGGACTGCGTGTCGCCCACGACAGAATACGGGTTCGGTTCTCTGTATCACCAATCGTGATACCAAAACTGTGCTGCAGAATATTTAATGGTTCATTGACAGAAAATTGCACCAGCCACTTGTAATAGCGGATGTGCATTGGCTGGTCCAACCCAAGCGAAGTACGAATCTTTTCTCGGACTTCCGACGGCACCGTCATGGGCAGGTTGCCAGTAGGATCGCTGGGTGCCAGATCGAGGATCGCGAAAATGACGAAACTGATGACCAGTAGCGTGGGTACTGCGGCGAGAAGGCGCCGAATGATGAACTGAATCAAGTTCGGTACGTCTAGTGATTAGTTAAGAAAAGGCGGTTTGCGGGCATAAGCCCGCAAACCGCACAAACAATGGTACAAAAAGTCTGTTTACCTAAGATGCCAATCTGCGATGTTCCAAAGTTCGGAATCCCATTCGTTTCCTCGGGGACCCTCTATCACATTGGAAAAAGCAGATACGCCCCCGCGATGAACAAGCGGGATCATGGCGTAATCTTGCATCAACATATCGTTCATCGCTTTGGCTAGGCGAATGCGATCATCAAGGTCAGCCGTGGTGGACATCTCGGCGGAGAGCGCATCGTAATCTGGGTTACACCAACGTGGCATGTTGCCACCACCCCAGGTATTTGCTCGCCGTGAGACCTGTTTACATGTCCAATTGGCCATGTAGGTTTCAGGGTCCGTACCGCTGAAATTATTGGTGTACATCTCGATATCGGCATAGAACTTCTGATAGGTGTCAGGACTTCCCGGATCGCCGCCAAAAAACACCGAGGCACTTAAGTTTCGAAGTTCCGTCTCGACGCCAATCGCCTTCCACATCTCTTTGATGAAAGCCTGCGTACCTTGACGGACCGAGTTGGTCGAGGTCTGGTAGAGAATGGAAAGTCTCACTCCATTTTTCGCGCGAACGCCATCCGAACCGCGAACCCAGCCGGCTTCGTCCAGGATGCGATTGGCTTCACCAACATTCTGGGTCTTACACTCATCATTCGCATTGGAGGCGTAAATGGCTGGTGCCGGAAGGACGTTACAGCCGACTTTTCCCGCACTGCCATAGCCTGCATCCACCAGGATCTGGCGATCGATGGCCAATGACAAGGCTCGGCGTACCGCATAATCCGAAAGGAAAGGATGCGGGTTCCGATTGTTGTTGCCGCCGAGATATTCGGCGCGATCGTCACCCAAATCCGGATCCGGATTGGTGAAATTCACCATCAGTCGTTCTACCGATGTACCAAACCCCGCGATGATCGTGCCTTTCCCGGCTTCCGCCATCTTGGTCAGAATTTCCGGCTCGACTTGCAGGTTCCATGCGTAATGCATCTCGCTTGTCTCGAGTACCGACCGGGCTGCCGACGTTGCATCACCACCGCCCTTAAACAAGAGGCGCGAGAAAGCAGGTTTGCCTTCCTCACGATAAAGCTCATTCGCTTCGAACACGATTACATCGTTCGGTTTGAAGTCGACAACCTTAAAGGGTCCTGTGCCGATGGGATTGAAATTTTGCTCGGTGCATTCTTGCGCTTTTGCACCTATACAGCCCTCAAACTGCGCTGCTTGCATGATCGGGGCGTTGTAGCCGACGAACGGGGCATAGGGAAACGGTTTGGCCACAGTGAAATTGATCCGGATGGTGTGCGAGTCAACAGCGTCCACCGATACAATGTCATTGAAGTAGTTGGATGACGTACAGCCGGTGTCCGGATGGGAGCAGTATTCGTACGTAAATATCGCATCTGCCGACGTCAGTTCCGATCCATCAGACCATTTGATTCCGGGTTTAATTTTCCAGGTAATCGACTTCAGATCTTCTGACACACCGCCATTCGCAACCGTTGGAATCTCTTCGGCAAGCCAGGGGTGCATCTTCCCGTCGTTGTCATAGCGAGCCAGTGGCTCAATTACGACCGATGATGCTTCCAACTCCTTGGTCCCGCCTGAGAGGTACGGCATCATAGTCGACGGTGCTTGCCAATAGAGCAATCTCAGCTCACCGTCTCGCCCTCGATCTGCAGCCCAGGCAGTGCCCGCCAGTGCGACCGCAAAAGTAAGCGCGATACTAAGAAAAAGTGTTTTCTTCATTTTTTCCTCCCTCAATATTGAGTTTGTGGTTAACCCGAAGGTTAGCCGTTTTACTAAGAACCAAAAAAGCAGCAACAGCTTGGGTAGCCAATGTTTAGGCGACCACCAAAGCATCATCGAAGCCCGGTTCTAGGCAGAGTTTACCGCAAACTGACTAGTCCGCCAGATGGCAGGCCACCCAGTGGCCCAGACCCAGATTCTTGGGCTTGGGCATTGAGTCTGCGCAGCGGGTTTCTGCTATTGGGCACCGCGTTCGGAACGGGCAACCTGAGGGCGGATTGGCTGGGCTTGGGACATCGCCTGTAAGAATAATGCGCTCTCGTTTTGCTTCACGGCCTGGATTGTGCAATGGCACCGCAGAGAGCAAGGCCTTGGTGTAGGGATGCTGCGATCGGCTGTAAAGTTCATGTGCGGGCCCGAGTTCGACGATCTTTCCCAAGTACATCACCGCAACCCGTTTGGAGATGTGGCGAATCATTCCCAGATCATGGCTGATGAAAAGGTATGTGAGCCCCAGTTTTTCCTGCAGATCCTCCAGCAAGTTGACTACTTGGGCCTGAATTGATACATCGAGCGCCGCAATCGGTTCATCGCAAATGATGAATTCAGGATTGAGTCCCAGGGCGCGTGCGATCCCAATTCGCTGACGCTGACCGCCCGAGAACTCGTGTGGGTAGCGGTTGGTGTATCTGGGATTTAACCCGACGGCATCTAGCAACTCTTCGACTCGGTTGCTGCGGTCTTTACCCTTAAGGATGCTGTGTTCATCTAGTGGTTCGGCAATGATGCTGCCGACCGTCATGCGGGGATTAAGACTGTCCTGTGGATCCTGGAATATCATCTGCATTTTTGGGCGCAGCGCGCGCAATGCAGAAGGTTTAAGTTGAGTTAGATTGACATCCTTAAAAAGGATCTGGCCTTCGGTGGGACGATATAGATGTAATATGGTGCGGCCTAACGTTGTTTTTCCACAACCGCTTTCTCCGACGAGTCCAAGATTTTCCCGTGGCATCAAATCGAAGTCGACGCCGTCGACTGCTTTGATCATGCCGACCTGTCGACGCAGCAAACCCGCCGTGACCGGAAAATGTTGCTTCACATTTTTCACGTGTAGCAAGGGATTGAAAGAATGAGTATCACTCATGCCTGGTGTCTTTTCATGAGCCAGCTGCATTTCTCAGCTCACCTCTGTTGGCCGATTGTTTTCCAAGTCCCACCAGCAGGCGACCTCATGACCTTCTGACACAAATTCTAAAAGGGGATTCTCTCGGGTGCAGCGCTCAAACGAATAGACGCAGCGTGGTGAAAACGGGCAGGAAACGGGTTGTTGTAATTGGTCGGGCGGCTGGCCCTCGATCGATTCCAGACGCTGAGCCCGTTCTCCTTCCATTTCCGGCAAGGTCCGCAGCAATGCATGGGTGTAAGGGTGTTTCGGCGTGCTATAGAGTTTCTCAACATCGGCTCGCTCGACAATAAAACCGCTATACATAACCATTACACGGTCCGCGAGGTTAGCAACCACGCCGAGGTCATGGGTAACCCAGATGATGGCCATACCAAGGTCCTTTCTAAGTATCTTGATAAGATCAAGAATCTGGGCTTGGATCGTTACGTCTAGAGCGGTCGTTGGTTCATCAGCAATTAACAGTTTGGGATCACAAGATAGTGCGATGGCGATCATGACGCGCTGGCGCATACCACCGGAGAATTGATGAGGGTAGTCATCAAGCCGGTCTTTTGCCATCGGAATTCCGACCAGTTCAAGGAGTTCCACGGCGCGTTTCCGGGCAGCAGACTTCGATGAATTCTTGTGCAAGCGCAATGCTTCGGTCAGTTGGTAACCCACCGTGAGAACCGGATTAAGGGATGTCATCGGGTCTTGGAAAATGAACCCGATTTTCCCGCCTCTAATTTTCTTAAGCGCGTCAATATCAGCTTGGATCAGGTCTTGACCTTCGAAGACCGCTGAGCCCCCAACGATTTTCCCAGGCGGCATAGGCAGCAACTTGACGAGAGACATCATGGTGACGGTTTTGCCACAGCCACTTTCGCCCACGACACCCAATAACTCTCCCTCTCGAACATCGAAACTGACCCCATTCACGGCATGCACCCTGCCGTCGGCCGTGTCAAACTGGGTGACGACGTCGGTTACGGACAGTACAACATTGGAGTCAGGATTTGATAGCATGGCAGTAACGGTTCTGGTGGTTGCCCTATTGGAACCGGCGAGTCTTGATTCTGTCAACGGGTTGCATTGGATTTTCTTGCTATTGGATGAGAAGACAGCGTGAACTTGTGCAGCGAGACAGGGAATATCCCCGATCGGTCGGGATTTAGATAGGGTTCAGGCCACTTGACGAGGTATGTAATGAAAAATCAGACAAAACAGGGAGAAGATACCATCACTGAGGGATTTAAATGGCGCTGTATCGGCCCACCACGAGGCGGTCGAGTCGTCGCAGTGGCTGGTGATCCCACCGATCCCATGACGTTTTACTTTGGTGGCTGTGCGGGAGGTATCTGGAAAACCACCGATGGTGGTACCTACTGGGAATGTGTCTCGGATGGTTATCTGACAAGCGCCACCATCGGTGCGCTCGCGGTTTCCGACAGTGATCCAAATGTGATTTACGCGGGTACCGGTGAGACCACGATTCGCGTCGATGTCTCTTTTGGCGATGGCATCTATAAGTCAACCAATGGCGGTAAAAGTTGGGTGCACCTAGGCCTTGAGGAGACGCGCCACATAGGGGAGATCCGCATCCACCCAGAGAACCCGGATATCGCGTATGTTGCTGCACTTGGACATGCGTTTGGAGAGAATTCCGAGCGGGGAGTCTACCGGACCACCGACGGTGGCAAACATTGGGACTTGATCTTGCATCAAAGCGTGCGAGCCGGCGCTGTCGATCTCTCGCTGGATCCAACAAACCCCCGGATTCTTTTTGCATCAATATGGGAAACGAGTCGAAATTTCTGGAACCTCTCCAGTGGCGGACCAGGCAGTGCGTTATTCCGGTCCACCGACGGCGGCGATTCCTGGCAGGAAGTCAGTACGCACCCGGGATTCCCGTTGGGCATGAAAGGAAAAATCGGCGTCGCCGTGTCGCCTGCCAAACCGGGTCGAGTCTGGGCGTTGGTCGAAGCAGAGCAGGCAGGTTTGTACCGTTCCGAGGATGGTGGCGACAGTTGGTCGCTGGTATCTCCCAATCGCGATCTGCTGCATCGACCCTGGTACTACACCCATGTGTTTGCGGATCCATCCCATGGAGATACGGTCTACATCACTAATCTTCAGATGTGGAAATCAACCGATGGTGGCAGCAGCTTTCAGGAAGTGACAACACCGCATGGGGACAACCACGACCTTTGGATCGACCCGAGGAACAACCAGCGTATGGTCCAGGGAAATGATGGTGGCGCCAATGTCAGCTTCAATGGAGGCGACACATGGTCAACGATTTACAACCAGATGACGGCACAGCTATATCGGCTCGATATCGACAATCAGTTTCCCTACAGGGTATACGGAACACAGCAAGACAATACCTCAATCAGTGTGCCGAGTGCGGCGGAGTGGGGTGTGATTACCATGAGCGATTGTACGTTGCCGGGAACCGGTGAGAGCGGTTTTATTGCAGTGCACCCGGAAGATCCCAATATCGTATACAGCGGAGCTGTCGGTTCTTCTCCCGGCGGGAACGGTGCTTTACAGCGCTACGACCACCGGACCCGGCAGATTCAGATGATCAATGTTTGGCCGGAGGAGTCGACCGGTTTTGCTCCCAAGGATTTGAAGTACCGCTTTGCCTGGACGTTTCCTGTTGTCTTCTCACCCCACGATTCCAATACGATCTATGCGGGTGGCAATCACCTGTTTTGCAGCCATAACGAGGGACAGAGTTGGCAGGCCATCAGTCCAGACCTCAGCCGAAACAGATCTGAAAAACTTGGTCTCTCGGGTGGCGCGTTAACAGTCGACAGCGCTGGCGCTGAACAGTATGCGACCTTGTCCACTTTCGTTGAATCCCCTCACCGTTCAGGGGAGTTGTGGGCGGGTACCGACGACGGCCTTTTGCATGTGAGTCGGGATGGCGGCAGTCACTGGCGCAAGGTGACACCGAAGGCTTTGCCGGAATGGTCCTACATCGGCACTGTTGAAATCTCTGCCCACAACGCGGATATCATTTATTTGTCGGCGACCCGCTACAAGTTAGATGATTACGATCCTTATCTTTACCGTTCGCAAGACGGAGGAAAGACATGGCAATCCATTAACGGAAATTTTCCAACCGGGGAAATCACGCGAGTTATTCGATCCGATACTGTGCGTCCAGATTTGTTATTCGTGGGCACCGAGACCGGAATTTTTTATTCGCTCAACGATGGAAAGCACTGGAGCCGTATGCGCGGTGGCTTCCCAGTTGTGCCTGTCTACGATCTAAAAATCAAAGACACAGATTTGGTAGCCGCAACCCACGGTCGCTCTTTCTGGATACTGGATGACATCACACCGCTTCGAGAAATACCGATTGGCTCGGGCAAAAAGGCAATCCCATTGCTATTCACCCCGCGCTCGACCTACCGGCTAAAACTCCAATGGGCGGCCGGTGTATTTGATGGAGACGGCAAAGACTACAGCCCAGCCTTTGGTCTAGCCGGTGCGACTTATCGTGATAAACAGCCCGATGGCACAAATGTTCGGCGACACCTTGATGTCGGCGAGAATCCACCAGGGGGCGCGATCGTCTATTACTGGCTGGAGAGTCAACCCGAATCTGCCGTGGAACTTTCAATCTACGACAAAAAAGGTGTAATGATTGACAAGTTTTCCAGTGCTGAAACTGAAAACCCAGAACGCCGGTTGTCTGAAAAACTCGGATTGAACCGATTTGTCTGGAATCTAAGTTATCGGGCTGTGCAAGCTCTCGATCGAACGTTGGTCACGAGGGATTACGAACCGTTAGCGCGTGAACGCAAGGGTAGGGGGCCTGCTGCACCCCCGGGCCAGTACAAGGTTCGGTTATCAGTCGGTGAGATAAGAACTACTGCATCGTTTGTGTTGCTTAAAGACCCCAGGGTGGAGACCACCCAAGCAGCATTTGATGAACAGTTCGAACTGCTCCGGGAACTGAATACCAGACGGTCTGAATTGCGGACACAGGTCGATCGGATTCGTCAGATCAAACGGCAACTTGATGGCCTCGTCGAAAAATTGCCTAAAGGTGTACGAAAGATAATTCCAAGTGTCACTTCGATCCGAAATAAACTGGAGATCATTGAGAACGTGTTAGTTGATGCGCAGCGTGAAAGCCCACGTGACGTTCTTCGCCGACCGGCGGGTCTCGATGACACCTTGGGAGACCTGATGTGGTGTGTCACGATGTCCGATACGGCGCCCCCAATTCAGACCCAGAAAGTGTCGGTGGAGGTTGTCAAAAAAATCGATAATGAAATCCAAAAGCTTAATAAACTTGTCGATGGACCAATTGCCGCTCTGAATGCGAAAGTCGAAAAAGCAGGTGTCCCTGCGATCATCGCCTGAGTTTTCACATGATGCGAGTTCCGTTGGATTTATGGCGTATTTCTTGTGCTGATCTGATCGTACGTACCGCCTACCAGGTCGGTAAAACGCCGCTGATGCCACTTTTTGCTGCATCTCTTGGGGCTGGGGAACTTTTAGTTGGAGCGATCGTATCGGTTTCGACAATCACGGGCATGGTACTCAAACCAATATTCGGCTGGTTCTCGGATCGATGGGGAAGAAGACTTTGGCTTTTGACAGGCCTTGTGTTGTTTTCGGGTATTCCATTTCTCTACTCATGGGTTAATACCCCGGAAGAACTTTTTGCGCTGCGTCTACTGCACGGACTTGCTACTGCAGTTTTCGGACCTGTCACGCTGGCTTTTGTGGCTGAGATGGCGACCTTCGGGAAGGCGGAGCGTCTGGGTTGGTTTGGCATGGCGCGAAGCGGTAGTTATCTGCTGGCGCCGCTCTTAGGTGCATGGCTTCTGACTTGGATGGATCCGGCAGCCGTATTCACCTTGATTGGTTTCATGAGCTGTCTTGCCTTTGTGCCCGTATGCATGATGGATTTCTCGCCGCCATTGCACAAACGGAACATGAAAGAGGAAAAGCAGTTCGGGCGCGCATGGAAACGCGCTTTTGGTGCCGTGATCTCCAATTCCAGGCTGTGGCTGGCCAGTGCACTCGAGATGCTGGTCTACTTGGTGACATATTCGATCAAGGCATTCCTACCGATCTATGCGCTGTACACGGCAGATTTCAGTCTGCTCGCGGTAGGGCTGTTCTTTAGTGCGCAAGAGGCGGCACATCTTTTGATGCGTCCAGTCGGCGGCCGATTTGGCGACCAAGTGGGTTATCTGACCGTTATTAATACCGGGTATCTGTTTTTTGTGATTGGTCTCTCGTTGCTGCCATACGCAACTTTACAGGTGGAGCTATTGGGTATTGCCATTATCGTCGGCGCGGGTCAAGGGCTGATCTTTCCCTGCACAGCTGCATTTGTTAGCCGGTGCGTGGATACCTGTCACCTGGGTGCGGGTATGGGGTTCTTGGGTGCCGTACGTAATGTTGGAAAAGTGGCAGGGCCGCTTACTGCGGGTGCGCTCCTGACCCAACTGGACTACAGCCAGGTTTTTTATTTGGGTAGTGCAGTTGCGTTGCTGGTGGTATTGACCCTTTTCCTGTGGCAGAAGAATTATTTGGGCTGGATTTTCCCCTACACCAAACTCACGAACCCGCCTAAAGATGATGCAATTTTTCGATGACTGGTTGACCTCAGAAACTCATAACACCCTTTGATTTCGACCCGCCAGGCGAGCACTGCGATTTCATTAGACTGCCACACTCTGTGTACCGTGAACCCGTCTCGCCCTGGGACAATGGCTTTGGCGAATCCTTTTAAACTGTTTGCCGGCAGGCTCGAGTACACTGGCACCTGAACAATCACCCTCGGCGACAGATCACGGCAGATGCGGCTAGTGTGGTTATTGCTAAAGACTGGGACAGCTCTCGTACTGCTTGCGGGTCTGGTGATGCTCGCGGTGGGAGATTATGTTTACCGTACCGGCACGGCAGTTTTCTGCGGTATTCATCCAGTTCATGCCGAGAACACGCCGGCGCGTTTTAAAACCCCAGGTTCGGGTCAGGGTCCCTTTAAAGGCGCTGGCTGGGATCGCTGGGTTGGCCATGACCTTTCACGCTGGTGGATTCCCAATGTTCCGGTTGAGACAGTGCGAATCCGCGATCTCGAGCGGTCGATCACGATATCTGGTTGGTGGATTACACCTACGTTTTCTCATTCGAAAGCAACGGTTATCGTCGCGCATGGTATCGACAGCTCGCGGCATAACTTCGATACCCTGATGCCGGCAGCCATGCTGGCGCGAGCGGGCTTTAACGTCTTGTTGATTGATTTACGCGACCAGGGTGAGACCACGTGCGAGGACGGACGTCATTCTGCCGGCCAGGATGAATCGGACGATATCGTGACAGCGGCTTACTGGCTTAAAAGCGCCAAGGCGATCCCACTGTCGCAGATCGGGGTGCATGGGGTTTCTGGTGGGGCACTGGCAGCTTTGATCGCGGCTGCCAAGAACTCTGAGATTGCCGCTTTCAGCCTGGAGGCACCGGTGTTTGATTTCAACAAGGCGGCAACTCATGAGGTGGAGTACCAGGGCTTTCCGGGGTTTCTTTGGCGGGCAGCCTACTGGGCGGCGCGGGTCAGGGGAAAAGACCTCATGGCGGTTACACCCACTGATGGCATCGAGCGTATGGGTCGCCGCCCGGTACAGGTGCTGCATGGTACGGCTGATTCGAGGGTGGGGTATCACAATGCCACTGATCTTGTCGCCTTTGCCAAGACGGGCGGTCTGAAAGTAGCGCTGCACCCCTTCGAGGGTGCTGATCATATTGAGGGCTTACTACTGGAGTCACAACGTTATCAAAGTGTTCTGGTCGATTTTTTCTTTGCCGCCCTGGCAGACTGAAAAACACAAAAATTAGCAGGAAAATCTGAGGGCGCCCGGAATGACTCGAATCGTGATATCCCCACCGGGCGCGCTTTCGCCATCGATATCCAGTCCGGATGTAGCCGGATTCTGGCGTATGAAGATGTCACTGGCCTGTCGATAACGAACATAGGGCGCTGCGAGGTGGTTGCCGAGGTAAATCCGAACCAGCCGCAACAGCAATAGCCCTCGGGGCATTGCCTCAACTGCCACGACCTCTGCTTGGCCGTCATCGATGACAGCTTGTGGTGCAACCCGCATCCCCTGGCCGAAATGACTGCCATTGGTTATAGCGAGCAAGGTCAGATCTCCATGGCACCAATGCTCTCCGTCCAGGGTTAACGTGAAAGGTTGAGGTTGGTAACGGAAAAACGCACGGAGAGTGGCTCGCAAGTAGGCGAAAGACCCACGGCCAGGGTCGGCGGCCAGGGTTGCATTGACCGTACCAGCGATGCCAGCCGACACGGTATTGACTGCATATCGGTGTTGGCCGTTCTGCCAGCTGATCTGCAATACATCGATGGGCTGCGATCGCTTGCTATTTAAAACCACTGACAGGGTCTCAAGAGTCGGATACGGATCCAGCGTTCGGGCAAAATCAACACCCGTACCCGCAGGCAATACACTTAGGTGAACCTTTTTGCCCAGACCCTTATCCAACACTGCGTTAACCGCGACATTGAGCGTGCCGTCGCCACCTACGACGATCAGGCGCTGACAGTCATCGCTAAGAGCCTGATCCAACTGAGGTTGCGCCTGGGTAGTATCGGCTGACTCTAGCCACAATGCGTCCGAGAGGATTTTCTGGCGGGAAATGAGTTCGCGGGCGAGTGCACCCGCATGCCCCCTACCGGCATTGGGGTTAACCAGAATGATCGTGTTTGCCATCGGTACGACCGTATCAGGTTAAAGAGGTTCGAGCGAGAGCGTTAACGAATGACGGGGATCTCAGGCGGTGCTCGTCGGGTCAGGTATTCGGCGCCGTTTTCGGTAATAACAATGTTTTCCTCATGCACCAGTTGCCGACCGGGCGCGAAGATCATGCCAGGCTCAAGTGTTATAACAACACCCGGTTCGAGGACGTTTTGATCATCGGGATGTACCGAAGGCCATTCGGTCAGCAACATCCCCAGGCCATGACCCATGCGGCCGATACTGTTGCCCAGAGCCCCATGGTCTTCGAGCACCTGCCACATGGCTGCCCAGACCTCGCACATTCGCGCACCGGGATGCGCGGCAACGAAACCGGCATCCACTGCCTGGTGAACGGCCGCGTTGGCGCGGCGAGTGTCATCGGCGATTTGGCCAAAGCCGAAGTTACGATCAAAATCGCAAAAGTAGCCATCGAATACCGTGCCGGTATCGATAATCAGCACATCACCGGATTCAGGAATGCGATCTGTTGGACCCATAATGATACTGTCGTAACCACCCGCACCTGAGCCAGCTACCAGAAAAGGCGTGTTGTCCGCACCGCGGTTTAGCAGGTCAATCCGCATACGCCGACTGATTTCAATCTCCGAGTCGCCAATGTGGGTGTGTTCGGGAAGGGCCTCGAAGGCACCAGAGGTAATCTGACAGGCCTGGCGTATTTTTTCGATTTCAGCTGGCGACTTGATGAAGCGTTGGCGTAGCAGCAGCTCGGCACAATCGATGACTTCAAGCGATATGCTGTCTATTAGACGTTGCGCATCACCCGCTGGCATGCGCAGGATGCTCTCTGGCCCCAGAGGCAAGCCCAGGTGGCCGAAACGTGCGGGAAGCTTGGTGATAACCTCTGCCAGCAGCGA
>JAAZZE010000004.1:36189-64699 GCA_014239255.1 Gammaproteobacteria bacterium | reverse complement strand
GTGCCATGGTGAGGGGTAACTCAGATGGTATCGCCTGGGGTTATTTGCACCCACTAGTACCCGCAACCTGCATCGCCTTGCTGACCATTGGCATCAACCTGATTGTCGATTCCGCCGTGCAAAAGGCCAGTGGTCTGCGTGACGATCAGTAGGCGTCACTCCGTCACCCGGCAAGATAATCACTGCGCTCAAGTGTCGGGTGAAAAACCGATCGTTAATTCTGGGGTATGACGTCCGGGAAGCCCTCAGCACGTAACTCTTCGCCCGTCGCTTCTTCCATCATCTTGACCACGTGAGGGGTCCACGCATCTCCACCGTAGCGCTCCCGGGATGCCTGGAACATCTGTTCCACCAGGGTTGCGAGCTTCAACGGTACATCGAGGCGACGGCCGAGCTCAGTAACAAAGCCAAGATCTTTCAGCCCAAGATCGGTGGTAAAGCCGGTATTAAAGCTACCGTTTAGGATCACCGGGGCCCAGTCCTCAAATTCACGACTGCTGCCGGAGCTGGCAGTAATCGCCTCGTAGCATCTGGCCAGATCGAGACCGCCGCGTTTTGCCAGCATCAGGCCTTCACCCATGGCCACAAGGTCGATCAGACACAGCAGATTGGTAACCACCTTGATCAGCGATGCGTTACCGATTTCCCCCATGTATACCATCTGGCCACTCATGATCTCAAGCAAGGGCCTCAAGCGCTCAAAAACGACCTCATCACCGCCCACCAACAGCGTCATCTGCCCCGTAACTGCCCGATGCACTCCGCCAGTCGCTGGACATTCGAGCACATCGATACCCCTCTCGCACGCCAGCGATGCAAGGCGCTTCATCTCATCTGCATCGGTGGTGCTCATCTCAATCCAGCAACTCCCCGCTGAAAGTGTTTCCAACGCACCACCAGCACCGGTCATGACCTGGGCACAAATCGCCGGTGAGGGTAAACAGGTAATCAGGGTGTCGATGTGGCTGGTCGTATCCTGTACTGATCCGGCACCGGTCGCCCCAGCGGCGACCAGTCGTTCGACCGCTTTGGTATCCTGGTCGTAAACCTGAAGCGAGTGACCTGCTTGGAGAATTTTTTTTGCCATTTTTTCTCCAAGCATGCCTAGCCCGATAAATCCGCAATTCATAGACTTGACCCCTTTGAGCGATCAGTATTGTCGGAGA
The DNA here is from genome assembly GCA_014239255.1 of Gammaproteobacteria bacterium. GTDB lineage: Bacteria > Pseudomonadota > Gammaproteobacteria > Arenicellales > UBA868 > UBA868. The sequence goes on along the minus strand of JAAZZE010000004.1, from coordinate 63,533 downwards.
ATTCTCAACAGACAATCATTCACCACGGCCGGCTCATGACCAAAAGCCGAACCATGTCCCAGTCCTTCCAGTAGATAAAAATACCCTTCCTGAGCAGTGTCTGCCAGAAGCTTGCCCCGCTGTGGCGGTGTTTGCACATCCTCTGAAAATGCAATCACATGAAGGGGTACTTTGCAGTACGGCAGTCTTTCTAGTGAATCGTACTCAACGCATGCCTGCCACTGCTCGGCCAGTGCGCGAGAGTCACGCTTACCATAATCCTGTGAAACAATCGGTTTAAGCCTCGCCCATAACTCATCATCTCCCAACACTTTGGCCGGATACATCAGGAGTGCGTAGTGCGCGATTGCGAAATCCTCAGGCAGTTCCGCACCCGAGCGCCTAAGAGCGATCTCAGAATCCTCCCAGTCTTTAATGAATCCTGACTTTCGCGCACAGGCCCCGGTCAACAAAGCAGCAGTAACTAGATCCGGCCGAGAAAGCGAGATTTCCTGGGCAATACACGAACCCATAGACAGACCAATCAGAAAAACCGGAGGCTTGCAGTATGTTTCGATCAAGGCAATGCAATCTGCCGCATGGTCCGCGATAGTCCATGGCGTTGAGGCTGTTGATTTGGTGCGACCTACACCACGGGCATCCCAGGTCGTATTACGATAGTCACCAAAGGCCGGTAACTGAAATGGATGCCAGGAGGATCCCGGCATATCCCCGCCTGCCAGCCAGACAATGTCCCGGCCGGCACCAGACTGCTGGTAGAAAAGTCGGGTATGGTGTAGATCCAGAAATGGCAAGAATCACCCCGGGGAAATTACAGTAGGGTCATATTATCAGCTGCGCTTGATGTTTTCGATAGAGGCACAACCCGATCGAGAAAACGATTCAGACATTAAAACGAAAATGCATGATGTCGCCATCGCTGAGGACGTAGTCTTTTCCCTCCAGCCGTAACCTGCCCACTTCACGTGCGCCGTGCTCCCCACCATTAACGATAAAGTCGTTATAGGCGATGGTCTCAGCGCGGATAAAACCACGCTCAAAATCCGTGTGGATCTCACCCGCGGCTTGAGGCGCCGTAGCACCGATACGTACCGTCCAGGCTCTCACCTCTTTAGGCCCGGCGGTAAAAAAGGTCTGCAATCCCAATAGAACATAGCCCGCCTGAATTACCCGGTCGAGACCTGACTCTGCCAATCCCAGGTCATCCAAAAAACTACTGCGTTCGTCTGGATCTAGCTCTGATATCTCCTGCTCAATCGCAGCACTGACCACAACCAACTGCGCATCGGTTTTTTGAACATGTTCACGTAATTGCGCTACCTGCTCGTTGCCGGCAAGATCCTGCTCTGAGACATTGGCTACGTAAAGCACTGGTTTGGCGCTTAAAAGACATAACGGCATTAGTGCCGTTGCCACGTCGCTGTCCTGCAGCAGTCGCTGGAAACCCTGACCTTCATTAAGCGCTTGGTGGGCCTGGCGCAGGCATTCCAGCTCACCCAGGATTTTTTTGTCGCCGGTTTTAGCGGCTTTGGCGGTTCGCTCGATGCCACGCTCCAGTGTCTCCAGGTCAGCCAGTGCCAACTCGGTCTCGATGGTCGCGACATCGGCCAACGGATCTACCTTGCCGGCAACATGGGTGATGTCGTCATCCCTAAACGCACGCACCACATGGATAATCGCATCCACCTCGCGGATGTGTGCAAGAAAACGATTACCCAGACCTTCCCCTTTTGAGGCACCAGCGACCAATCCGGCAATATCGACAAACTCGATCGCGGTGGGTATGACTGACTTGGGGTTGATCAGTGTTGCAATTTTTTGCAGGCGCAGATCTGGCACCTCAACGATGCCGACATTAGGATCGATAGTGCAAAATGGATAATTCTCGGCCTGCGCGCCGGCACGCGTCAGAGCATTAAAAAGAGTCGACTTGCCGATATTGGGTAGGCCCACGATCCCACAACGAAATCCCATTCAGAGTGTGTCCTTAGCATCGCGGTGCAATACATTCATCGCCAACTCCAACTCTCCGTCGAGTAACTCGTCCAGTCGTTCAGTTGCACGGTCTATCGCGTCAAAGATTGCAACACGATCCACAGCGGATGGTTTTTGCAACACATAGTTGGTCACCTCATCAGCGATTCCAGGATGACCAATACCAATTCGCAGCCGTATAAAGTCCCGTGAACCGAGTTTCGAAAAGATGTCACGAAGGCCATTGTGGCCGCCGTGCCCACCGCCACGTTTCACACGCACACTGCCTGGTGGTAGATCCAGATCATCATGGATCACCAGTATTTTTTCAGGCGCAAAGTCGAAGTAATTTGCAACACTCGCTACCGGCGAGCCGCTTTCGTTCATGAAAGTCTCTGGCCTGAGAACCCGCACCCGGTGTCGATCGATACGCAGATCTGCCAACGCGCCTCGAAAACGGTTTTCCACACGCAGGTCCATTGGCCAGCGCTGGGCCAACACATCCAGAAACCAGAAACCCGCGTTGTGGCGGGTTGCCTCGTAGCCACTGCCCGGATTGCCCAGGCCAGTGATCAGTGAAATGGCTGCCATATCTGTTCGACCAGATGGTACACGTGCGCCGCCGGGCAACGCACGTTCAGGCCCGGGTCAGCGTATGTCGTAGGTTGCTTATTCCTCGCTTTTCGCGCGGTCGCTATCGGCCGGGGCCGCCTCGTCATCTGCCGGCTGATCCTCGGCCAACTCGCCTGCTTCAGCCTCATCAGCCGCTTCGAGCTCTTCTTCCTCAACCACTTTGGGTGCCGTAACAATGGCCACCGTGGGGTCTTCACCTTCGTGGTAGGCAGTGGCTGTCAGCTCAACCGCCTCAGGTAGTTGTATGTCCGAAAGGTGCAAGGACTGGTTCATCTGCATTTCAGAGACATCAATGGCAATGTACTCGGGTAGATCTCTAGGCAGGCAGGTGATATCAAGCTCTGTCATAGGATGCGCCAAAATACCGCCATCAATCTTCACGCCAGGAGCTACATCAGCGCCTTCAAAGTGCAGCGGCACCTTCATGTGCAGTTTTTCGGTTGCCTTGATTCTCTGGAAATCAATATGCAACACAGTCGGTCTGTGCGGGTGCATCTGCACCTCGCGCAGGATCACCTGCTGCGAACCGGCATCGGTCTTCAGATCAATGATCGCCGAATGAAAGGCCTCTTTCCCAAGGCTGTTCATTACCTGATGATGGTCCAGCATCAGGCTTTCATTGTCCTTTCCTGCGCCGTAGACGATTACCGGCACCTTTTTATCATGGCGCTGCCGCCGGCTTGCATTGGTACCAAACGTTTCCCGCAGCCGGGCATCGAGTTCGTAGTTACTGCTCATTACAGGGTCTCCTTACACTGGCGCCCCAGGCGCCGTCTTGCTCTCCCGGAGATACCGGGCTGATTAGTCCATAAATAGAGAGCTGACCGAATCACCGCTGGCTATCCGTCGGATTGATTCAGCCAGCAAGCTGGCAATACTGATCTGTCGAATCTTCGCGCAATTACTTGCCTCGACTGACAGCGGGATCGAGTTGGTCACCACCACTTCGTCCAACTCCGACTCTTCAATACGTTCGACTGCTGAGCCGGAAAGCACTGCATGGGTACAACAGGCCTTAACCTGCATCGCGCCGGACTCCTTCAGGGCCCGGGCCGCCTCACACAAGGTGTTGGCGGTATCAACCATATCGTCCATCAGTACACAAGTGCGATTATCTACCGAACCAATGATATGCATGACCTTGGCCTCGTTAGCCCGAGGTCGGCGCTTATCGATGATGGCAAGTTCAACGCCAAGTTGCTTCGCCATCGCCCGCGCCCGGACCACACCGCCGACATCTGGTGACACCACAATCAGATTTTCGGGCTCCTGACGCCACAACTCACCGTTAAGCACGGGGGCCGCATAAATATTGTCAACCGGAATATCGAAAAAACCCTGGATCTGATCCGCATGCAGATCCATGGTCACTACCCGGTCTGCGCCCGCTATGCCGATCATGTCGGCAACCAGCTTAGCTGTGATCGCAACCCGAGCTGTCCGCGGTCGACGATCCTGGCGAGCGTAGCCAAAATATGGGATTACCGCCGTGATGCGCTCTGCCGAAGAGCGGCGCAAGGCATCGATCATTACCAGCAGTTCCATTAAGTGGTTGCTCGCGGGCATACAGGTCGGCTGGATCACAAAAACGTCCGCACCGCGAACATTTTCCATGATCTCGACGTTGACCTCACCGTCACTGAAGGTGCCCACCAGGGCACGGCCAATGCCAATGCCCAGCCGGTCGGCCACTTCACTGGTGAGCGCCGGGTTGGCGTTACCGGTAAACAATGTCAGGTCATCAACTGCCATGAGATTCTTGTCACTTTGGTGTCAGGGGTTGGAACTTTAGCAAGTGGCTGGGGTGCCAGGATTCGAACCTGGGAATACCGGAATCAAAATCCGGTGCCTTACCACTTGGCTACACCCCATCAGATTCATCGGCAAACGCCGGGTTCTGGTTAATTCCCCGGGCAACCAGGCCACTGTATGCAGCAGGCAGTTGGTCAAGAATCTGTTGGCCAGCATGGTCATCAACCACTGCCACGAAAGCCGCTGACCCACTGCCCGACATCCGGGCGGGACCAAATTTGCCCAGCCAATCCAGGCACTGTCCTACCTCAGGAAACTGTCGTCTTGCCACCGGCTCCAGATCGTTGTGCCGATCACCCTCAAATGGGCCGGGTATTCTGATTCGCGGGCTGTTTCGTGTCAATTCGGGATCAGAAAATATAGCCCCGGTCGAGACACTGACTTGGGGCCAGATCACACAGTATTGCTGCTCTGGCAGGGTTGTTGGCAATAGTTGCTCGCCCACTCCCTCACCCCAGGCAGAGCGGCCACCGACAAATAACGGGACATCCGCCCCTAGCGCCAGTCCAAGTTGAGTCAAATCTGCCCGGCTCAGACCTGTATTCCATACCCGATTCAACGCGACAAGTACGGTGGCGGCGTCAGAGCTCCCACCACCGAGACCCGCCCCGACAGGGACCCGCTTAATAAGATGAATATCGGCCCCAAGGGTAGTGCCGCTTGCTGCCTGCAGGCTCCGCGCCGCGCGTACACTCAGGTCGTCATCAGGCAATTGCGGCGCACCCAGGCGCCGAATCACACCGTCACGGCGGGCATCAAAATCCAGTGTATCGCCATAATCGAGCAACTGAAAAAGCGTCTGCAACTCGTGCAGTCCATCATCGCGCTGACCAACTACGTGTAAAAACAGATTAAGTTTTGCTGGTGCCAGCCAACTGCTCATTGTTCCATCTCTTTGACGGTAACCCGCTCGCTCCAGTGTTCGATCAGTAGTTTTACGATCAGGGTATCCCCTATCAGTCCCGCATGAGTCGAGAGTTTTTTCACGGTATCAGGCCAGGCCATCATTCGGATCTTGCGGGGTAGCTCCTTTTCGTCGAACATCGCGTACTCAGAATAAGTGATATCCCACCCCAATTGGCTGAGCGAAATCAAAGCACCGCGAGCATCAGTTTCAATCGCCTGGACCTCACTTGGAGCTGGTAGCCCCCGAATCCAGTAGCCCAGCTCATCAAAGGGGATATGCCAGCCGGTGCCGTCAACAAGGACCTGACTGGCACTGTCTGCCTCAAATTCCTGGCCTTGGTCGTCACGCAACCGAGCACCGTTTTCGTCAACCCACAAACGGGCTTTGCCGCCACCGAAAGTGCCAAGAAGATCGATCCGACTCTGCTGACCTTTACGCTCCCAACGTAGATGTGCACTGGCGCCCGACTCCGAGGTCCGTATGGCGAGCCGCCCACGCAGATTCCACTGCCGCAGATTATTAAGCTGTTCCTGGCGTGCCGCCCAAAGCGCATCGGTTGCGCTAGGCGCCAATGCCGCAGGCGGTATCCTGGCGCAGCCGCCGCCCAGCAGCATTGCTGCAAGCAAGATACACCTGGCACGGATCACTGGCCGAATTTCCGCAGCGTATCAATTAGTACCGGATTGTCGGAATCATTGCTCTTGCCGTCTTCCCAGGCCAAGATCGCCTCTGCCTTGGCGCCCAGATGCCACAATACCTCACCCAAATGTGCAGCAATCTCGGCATCTGGCTGCTGATCCATTGCCTCAGTTAGGTATTCAAGCGCGAGCTTTAGGTTACCCCGCCGGTAATGCACCCACCCTAGGCTATCGAGAATATAGGGGTCACCGGGCAGCAGCAGAAGCGCCTTTTCTATAAGCGCCAGAGCTTCTTCGAAACGCTCGGTCTTGTCAGCCAATGTATAGCCCAGTGCGTTGTAGGCATGCGCATTCTGGGGATCCAACTCGATGAGCCGGCGCATATCCCGCTCGTGGTCGACCACTTGATCCAGCATCGCGGTCACGAGGCCACGGGCATAAAGCAGATCGAGATCATCCGGCAGATCAACCAGCGCCGCATTCAACAGTTTCAGCGCCTGCTCCGGCTGGCCGCTGTCACGCAGCACCTGTTCGCGTGCCAGGTACACCCGCACCTGCTCATCACGCGACTTGGGTGTGGCATCAGCCAGATGTTCCAAGGCCTCATCGATACGTCCAGCATCGGAGAGGACAAAACCAACGCGCATTTGCGCATCGAAATACAACTCCCGTGAAACCACCTCTCGCAATAATGTCAGCGCGGCTTCGTAGTCGCCCTGTTCACTGGCGATTCGACCCAGATAAAGTCGGGCGCGATCCTCGTTGGGGAAAAGCACCAATACATGCTCAAAATGCTCACGGGCACGAACCAGATCACCGCGATCGAGGTTAAGTGCACCGGCTGCGTACAGAGCATCGATACTGCCTGGGTCAGATTCGAGCAGTTTCTCGAACTGTGCAAGCGCAGCACGATTCTCGTTCCATTGCGCCAGCAACCGGGCGTAAGTCAGGCGAAACCGGGGCCGGTCAGCATAGGTATCAAGATACTCGTTGGCGTAAGCGCTTACTCGCTCGCGGTCGGCGTGCTCGCGAAGGTATGAAAACTTCAGCAGCGCGGCTTCCTCCCACCCGGGTGTCAACTCCATGGCCCGGTCAAGCGCGGCTTGTGCTGCCTCCTCATCACCAACGCGGTAGCCAAGCCAGGCAGCTGCCCATTGTACTGAATCAAGTTCATGGTAATGGGTGGCGATGCGCTGCATCAAACCCAGCCAACGACCCGGATCCGCCTGTTGTCCCAGGATCTGTGCAATGTGCTTCAACAGGACAGCCGTTTGCTCGGGCATTGTGTCGATCAACTCTACTAAAGCATCGAACACAGCCTGCTCACGGTCGAGCAGAATCAAGGCCTGTAACCGCATAGTCAGAGCCGCTCCTGGCTCCTCCGGGGTAATCGATACCAGCAGTTCGCTGAGCTCCAGGGCCCGTTCAAACTCACCGACTTCTATGGCCAAGGCAAAAGCGCGTACTGTAATCCGCGCGTTGCCTGAAAGTATTGCTGCTCGGGCCATAGCTTGTGCCGCAGTAACCGGATCACCGCGACGGGCCGCTACATCGCCAAGCAGGTATTCAAAGACCAGGTCCTCGGAAAGACCGGCCACCACCAGCGGGTGCTGCTCTTGCCCATTGGCGCTATTGGGGACCGGCGCAACGCCGGCGCAACCAGCCAATGCCAGTAAGCTGCATAGCAAGCCAGTCGCGGAAAAATTGAAGTGTGTCACGTAAAACTCGCAAACAAACGCCCATCGGCGCTCAATCACTCAGAATAGCAGAATCGTTGCCCTTACGGTGAAGGCGTCTTGATCCGCCAGAGCGGTTTTCGCCCAGTGCTTGGCATTAACGGCCTTAAACAGGCTCGGGGTCAGTGAAAGTTGCATCCAAAAATCGTAAAATATTGATTCCATGTATCTTCTCACTCTAGGCCTCAATCATCGCACGGCCCCGGTTGCTCTGCGTGAACGAACCGCGTTTTCGCCGGAACAATTGCCGGACGCGGTTCGCTCTCTTGTGGCAAACCCGCAGGTCCAAGAGGCGACTATCTTATCGACCTGCAACCGAACCGAGATTTACTGTCGTCAAGAGCAGGTAGCAACTACCCCGGTTTTTAACTGGCTTCGTGAATACGGTGATCTGCCTGAAGATGCCCTGAATAACTCAACCTATACGCTGCCCGGGGACCAGGCAGTCCAACATGCCTTTCGCGTGGCCTCGGGTTTGGACTCTATGGTGCTAGGAGAGCCTCAGATTCTCGGGCAAATGAAATCGGCCTTTTCGGTCGCTCACCAGGCAGGAACTACCGGCAAGATCCTCAACCGTCTATTCCAGCACACCTTCTTGGTTGCCAAGCAAATCCGCACGGATACCGCAATCGGTGCCAACGCGGTATCCGTGGCCTTTGCAGCGGTGGATCTGGCAAGACGGATATTTTCGCAACTGCAGGAACAGACGGTACTGCTGATCGGTGCCGGAGAAACGATCGAACTGGTGGCACGCCATCTCAAGCAGAACGAAGTTCGCCACATTATCGTCGCCAATCGGTCCATTGAGCGCGCCCAGGCACTCACCAGCCAATTGGGTAGCGAGGCCATCTCGCTCGCCGAGATACCTGCCCGGCTACATGAAGCCGACATCATCGTAGCTTCGACCGCGAGCACTCTGCCGATCCTCGGCAAGGGTACCGTCGAAAGCGCGCTACGCAAACGGCGGCATCGACCCATGTTCATGATCGATCTCGCGGTTCCCCGCGATATCGAGGCTGAGGTAGGCGAACTGGATGACGTCTTCCTGTATACGGTCGATGATCTGCAAAACGTCGTCACTGCCAATCAAACCTCGCGCCAGGAAGCAGCCGTCGAAGCCGAAAAAATCATCGATCTGCAAGTCATGCGCTTTATGCACTGGATGCGCTCACTGGATTCGGTGCCAACTATCTGTTCTTTGCGCGACAAGATAGAAGCACTCGGTGAGACTGAGTTGGAAGATGCCCAGCGGCGCCTTGCTAACGGCGAGAATCCGCAACAGGTTCTAGAGCATTTCGCCCGCAACCTCTCACGCAAATTTGCCCACGGACCCAGTCAGGCGCTGAAACAGGCCGGCCAGGAAGGCAATACCAGCCTGATCAGTACTGCCCGACGACTGTTTAAGCTCGCCCCCTGAACATGAACCCGACGATGCGAGTCAAACTCGAGCACCTGCTTGATCGCCAAGAAGAGATCAACGCGCTACTCTCAGATCCCACGGTGATTGCCCATCAGGACTCATTTCGCGATTTGTCGATCGAACTCGCCGACATTAGTCCAATCGTAGAGCATTTTCAGCGCTACCAAATCCTAGATGGAGAACTATCCGAAACCCGTAGCATGCTAGAGGACGGCGACCCCTCGATCCGACGCATGGCTCATGATGAGATGCCGCGGTTGCAATCCGAGCTAGAGCAGAGCCAGCAGGCGCTTCGCAAGTTACTGATTCCGCGCGACCCTAACGACGAACGGAATATCTTTCTCGAAGTGCGCGCTGGCACTGGCGGCGACGAAGCTGCGCTTTTTGCCGGTGATCTCTTTCGCATGTACAACCTCTATGCGGAGAAACGCAACTGGCGGGTCGAGGTCGTGAGCCAGAGTCCGGGTGAGCACGGCGGCTACAAGGAAATCATCGGCCGTGTTGCCGGACGCGGGGCCTATTCACAACTGAAGTTTGAATCCGGTGCCCACCGGGTGCAGCGCGTTCCCGAAACCGAAGCACAGGGACGGATACATACCTCGGCCTGTACCGTCGCGGTCATGCCTGAAGCCGACGAGATTGATGATGTTGAGATCAACACCACTGACCTGCGGATAGACACCTTTCGTGCCTCCGGGGCCGGCGGCCAGCATGTGAACCGTACCGATTCAGCAGTGCGGATCACTCACCTGCCCACAGGCGTCGTCGTGGAGTGTCAGGACGAACGCTCGCAGCACAAGAACAAAGCACGGGCCATGTCGGTCCTGCGCTCACGCCTGCTCGAAGCGGAAATCAGCCAGCAAAAAAGTGAAGAAGCGCAAAACCGGCGCAATCTGGTCGGTAGTGGTGACCGTTCCGAGCGCATCCGAACCTACAATTTTCCACAGGGCCGGGTCACCGATCACCGTATCAACCTAACACTGTACAAACTCGATGAGGTCCTTTCGGGAGATCTGAAGCCAGTCATCGAGCCGTTAATTGCCGAACACCAGGCAGACCTGTTGGCGACGACGAGTAGTGGCTGAACCGACCGCCTTGGCACTATTGCACCGCGCATGCCAGGCACTGACTGGGCAAAGCGATTCGCCGCGCCTGGATGCTGAGATCCTGTTGCAAGCCGCCTGCGGTATTGATCGCACAGCTTTTGCCTGTGATCCCGAAAAAGCGATAAGCTCGACCCAAGCCCGACAACTGCTGACCCTGGTCGAGCGTCGCCGTACCGGGGAGCCAATTGCATACATCCTGGGACACAAGGAGTTCTGGTCGCTGGATCTTGCTCTTAGTCAGGACACCCTGGTGCCACGGCCGGAAACCGAAATCCTCGTGCAAGCAGTGCTTGATGCCACACCGGCTGATTCACCAGTGGATATCGCGGACCTCGGTACCGGCAGCGGTGCCATCGCGCTGGCACTCGCCAGCGAACGCCCCCTTGCGCGTATCGTGGCAACGGACTCATCCAGGCGGGCGCTCGTCCAGGCAAGCAACAATGCCATGCGCCTGAATCTTGAAGTCACGTTTCAGCTTGGTAACTGGCTAGTCCCGCTGCAAGGGCAGGCCTTCGACATCATCGTCAGCAATCCACCCTACGTCTGCGAGGGTGATCTAGCACTGAAACGCAGTCCGTCCCTTTTTGAACCACAAGAGGCTCTTTTTTCTGGCCCTGATGGCCTTAGCGCTATCCGCCAGATTTGCGCGGGTGCCAGCAACTGCCTAAAGCCCGGTGGGATGCTGGCGCTGGAACACGGCCATGACCAGCGACCTGCACTGGATGAATTGCTGTTGGGCGCTGGCCTTGGCTCTATAGCCCACTTCAACGACTACGCAGGCCAAGCACGGGTGAGCACTGCACGCCGCGTGGCGGACAGCAACCACTAAATTTGGCATCAAACCTCAGGTACGACTACATGATCTTCCAGAAAAGCGCAGTGATTCCCACGTCGGACAAAACGCTGCCTGGGCGGGCAGAGTTAACGCCCGTCGCGAAACAACACTATGTGAATGGTGCACCGCTTAAACCGCCCTTTCCTGCAGACAGCGAACAGGCGGTCTTTGGACTGGGCTGCTTCTGGGGAGCGGAGCGCTGCTTCTGGGAACTCGATGGCGTACTGACGACAGCCGTAGGTTACGCCGGCGGCAGCACGCCCAACCCCACCTACCAGGAGGTCTGCTCAGGGATGACCGGCCATACCGAGGTGGTGCTGGTAATCTTTGATCCCCGGCAAATAAGTTATGTCGAACTACTGAAAGTCTTTTTTGAATCGCACGACCCTACCCAGGGCATGCGCCAGAGCAACGACATTGGCACTCAGTACCGCTCGGCTATCTACACCGGCAATGAAGAACAGATCCGCATGGCCCATGACACAGCTACTCGATACCAAGGGGAATTGTGCAATGCCGGCTTTGCCGAGATTACGACTGAATGTGCCCCGGCCGGGAGATTCTTCTATGCCGAGGATTACCACCAGCAATACCTCGCCAAAAATCCGGGTGGTTACTGTGGTCTTGGCGAAACTGGCGTGCGCTGCGCCTGGTCTGCACCAAACGCACCCTGAAGAGAACGACTACGATACGGGCGGCTTGATCGGCATCGGGAAGGAAGCGATGTTGCCCTCTTTGGATTCGCCAGCCGGCACAATCTTAGCCTGCCCTTCTTTTTCGACCTCATCAATACGCACTATGGCGTGCAACGGAATATAGGTGCGCTTGACGCCCGAGAACTCACTCTTGAGTTTTTCGTCGGATGGGTCTACCACCAACTTGGATCGTTCACCAAAAATAATCTCGCCGACCTCAACAAAAGCATACATGCCGCCCTGGGAAACCTCTCGGGCATAAACCTCGTAGATGTTGCCCTGGCTGTGAAAAATGATCCGGAAGATGCTTTTTTTTGTCATAGCTTAATAGAAATCTGGTGCTAGGCTTTACGGCCGGGGCGCATTATAGCAACGCTGGCCATGTCACAATGCACTGTCTTGGCGGAAATTTTCAGTATTTGTGGCAGAAGTTTAGAATTTCACTTATGAAAGTGCAGTCACTTATTCGGGTCAGCGTGCTGCTTGCCACCGCCCTTGCATCGCACGGGGCTGGGGCTACCCTACCGGATTCGGTCGCCCAATTGATGCAGACCAACGGTATCCCGCTCGACTCGATCAGCGTGGTCATCAGACATGTGGGCTCCCAGACATCACAGATCACCCACCTGAGTCACACGCCACGCAACCCCGCATCAGTCATGAAACTGGTCACAACCGCGGCTGCACTCAATCTACTTGGTACCCAACACCGCTGGCAGACCGAGGCGCTTATTGATGGTACCTTGCGGGACGATACGCTGCAGGGTGACCTGATCCTGCGTGGGGGTGGCGATCCCTGGTTGGTCATCGAACGCTTCTGGCTATTGGCGCGCCAGTTGCGCGAACGTGGGTTAACCCATATCCAAGGCAACCTGGTACTCGATGACAGCCTCTTTGACCGCAAGGCTATCAGCCGAAAAACCATCGACGGCAAACATCAACGTAGCTACAACACGCGGCCCAGCGCACTGCTGGTGAACTTTGGTGCTACCTCATTGGTGTTTGATTCGCGTATGGGGCGGCTTGCGGTCCATGCTGACCCCGCTGCCACGACCCTGCGTCTGGTGAATTCAGTCAAACAAGACAACACCAGCTGCGCCAATCGACTGCACCGGATCACCCTTGAGTCCACCACCCACACACAGCAAACGGATGTGCAACTGGGCGGCACGTATCCCGCCAACTGCGGCCAGAGCTCCCTGCGACGCACCCTGCTGCCACATGGCCAGTACGTCTACGGAGTTTTCAAGGCCCTGTGGCAGCAGCTGGGCGGTACGCTATCGGGCAGCTGGATGTACGGTAGAACCCCGACACAAGCCAAAGTCCTGGGAACTCTCGATTCGTTATTCCTGGCCGATGTCATTCGGTACACCAACAAATTCAGTAACAACGTGATGGCGCGTAATCTATTGCTAACCCTCGCTGGCGAATTTGCAATGAGCCCGGCAACTCCAGCTAAAGGTGCCAAAGTCATCGAGGACTGGCTGGATGCCAGCAGTGTATTGATGCCGGCTTTGCGTATCGACAATGGTGCCGGACTCTCCCGAGATGCACGACTCAGCGCTGCAGGCCTGTCCACACTGTTGGAAAAAGCGACCACCGAACCCTGGTGGCCTGAATTTGTCGGTTCACTGCCAATCGCGACAATCGATGGTTCATTGCGCCAGCGTTTTTACGGAATTGCCCGACCCGGTCGACTTCGATTAAAGACAGGGCTGCTGCGCGATGTGCGCACACTGGCCGGCTATGCCATTGATCCATCTGGAAATACCTGGGTCATCGTGATCCTACACAACCATCCACGCGCAGCCGATGCTGTTGGTATCGAGATCCAGCACAAACTGCTGGAGACGCTGTTCCAGAATCAGCCCCGCGAGGCTAACTGATCGAACTAATCAAGCCTCGACAGAAAGTCCAAAATAGCCGTCGCTACCAGCTCGGGATCGTCCATATGCAGGTGATGCTTTCCGCTCAGCCATTGCACGCTCGCAGTTTGTAATGATGCAAGGCGAGGCGTCAAAGTTTCAGAGTTGGCCAGCAAGCCATCGTTGGCAAGCAGTACCCGGGTGGGCGTCTCAATGGCACCGAGATAGGCCAATACCTGCGACTCGGTTAGAAATACAGGTGACGGCAGTCGCAGCCGTGGATCGCTGCGCCAGCTATAGCCGCCTTCGACCTTGGCAAGGTTACGGCTTACCAAGGCTTGTGCGGCTTTGTGGCCCATCTTGCCGAGTCGTGCACGCGCCATGATTAACGGCTCAAGGTCAGGGTACAGAACCGGCACCTTCTCGCGAAGCTTGGCGTAAGCTGAGATCGAGTCACCCAACCGACCCGGAGCGCCATCGGCCGCTTGGGACACTGGGCCAAGGTTTTCGATGAGCAGCATTGCCCGAATACGCATGGGCGCTGCAACAGCCACCGTGGTTGAGATCGCGCCACCCAAGGAATGCCCCAACAACACTAGCTCTTTCCAATCCAGAGCATCAGCGACCTCGAGTACTGCTGGTGGGTAGTCCATTAAATGGTAACGCGCACCTGCGGGCCGGTGCTGTGAAAAACCATGGCCTGGCAGGTCGATCGCCACAAGATTAAGGCCGGTCAGATAAGGGGCGATCGGCAAAAAACTCGCGGCGTTATCCAGCCATCCATGTACAGCCAGCACCGGGAGTCCATCGGCTGATCCCCAGCGAAGCCCTCGGATCGTACCTGCACTGGGCGTTTCGACACAGAACGGCTGGTAGTTCATGGCGGTCTTAATGTCTCCCCGGAAAGCCTTCAGGCGGCAACCTAGAGATCCTAATTAATTGTTTTTTATACAAAATATCAAAAATAAAGTTATACAAGGTGGCCATACGAACAAGGTTTTTTACACTGTTTTTCCCTGTCAAGACTATCATTTGATCGGGATTAGGTATAAATATAGACAAAGTTAATTTACATAACTATTAATCAAATTAATACTGATTATTAGCCCATTCGAGGACGCTGTTATGTCGCAAGGGACACAAACTCAGAATAATAGTCTGGCGCAGGCGATACGCCACTCATTCACTCTGACTGATAACGAGACTGGTGAGTCCTGGGAGTTACCCATCCTGCATGGCGCCGTTGGCCCCAAGGTAATCGATATCCGCAAACTCTACAGTCAAACCGGCGCATTTACCTATGATCCCGGATTTACCTCCACTGCATCGTGCTCATCGGAGATCACCTATATCGACGGTGAGGCCGGAATTCTGCTGCACCGGGGCTATGCCATTGCCGACCTTGCCAAGAATACCGACTTCATGGATGTCTGTTACCTGCTGTTGCATGGTGAGTTACCCTCCCCGGAAGAAAAGGAGCAGTTCGACGGCGACATTACTCGACACACCATGCTGCACGAACAACTGGTACGGTTCTACAGCGGGTTCATGCGCAGCGCCCACCCGATGGCCATCATGGTTGGGGTGGTTGGCGCCTTATCGGCGTTCTACCACGACAGCACTGACATCAACGACCCACTGCAGCGCATGTCCGCCGCCCATCGGTTGATCGCGAAGATGCCGACCATCGGTGCCTACGCCTTTAAATACTCTCTGGGTCAACCATTCATGCAACCCAGTAACGACCTCACTTACTCGGAAAACCTGCTCCAGCTGATGTTCGGCGTGCCGACCCAGGATTACCAAGTTAACCCGGTGCTGGCTCGCGCTATTAACCGCATCCTTATCTTGCATGCGGATCATGAACAAAATGCGTCGACCTCTACGGTGCGTCTGGCTGGCTCCTCGGATGCCAATCCGTTTGCCTGCGTGGCCGCTGGCATTGCTTCATTGTGGGGCCCCGCTCATGGGGGTGCCAACGAAGCGGTATTGAGTATGCTTCAGGAGATCGGCACCAAGGACCGGATCCAGAAATTCGTCAAGAAGGCTCAGGACCCCGACGACCGGTTTCGACTGATGGGTTTCGGCCATAGGGTATATAAGAACTACGACCCGCGGGCCACAGTAATGCGTGATACCTGTCACGAGGTACTGAAAGAACTGGGCATCCAGGACCCAACGCTGGACCTGGCCCTGGAGCTTGAGCAGATCGCCCTCAACGATTCCTATTTCGTTGACAAGAAGCTTTATCCAAACGTGGACTTCTACTCTGGAATCATTCTGCGTGCCCTGGGTTTCCCGACCAATATGTTTACGGTGCTATTTGCCATCGGCCGCACCGTAGGCTGGATTTCCCACTGGAAAGAAATGATGGACTCTTCCGAGAGCCGGATCGGCCGACCACGCCAGCTCTACGTCGGCAAAGAAGAGCGCCCGTTTACTGCAGTTTCCCAGCGCGAGCATACCGAGAAACGATCGGGCTGGGCCTGGCTATGGGGCGGAAATCGCAAAAACGACTGACGCAGAGCACCGATCAACTGTTCCTGATCGAGACCAACGCTAATGAAATGTGTGGTCTATAAAGGTATACGCAGGCAGGACACCTACCTGTATGTTGCTTCGGCTGAAACGCTTACGGGGCTTCCCAAGGCGCTACTCGACCAGCTCGGAGAGCTACAACAGGTGATGGAATTGGATCTGACGCCACATGTCAACCTGGCGGCGGCAGACCCCGCTGCTGTGATGAACAGCATAGAATCACGGGGATTCTACCTGCAGCTGCCCCCGGGGACCCAGGCCAACACATGCTGACCAAAATCCTTTTTACCCTTGCCGTGATACTGGTGGTTGCACTGGTCTTTCGAACCAAGAGTCAGCCTGCCGAGGCGTCAGCGACTCCTGTCCCTGACAAAGGGGGGATTTCAGCCCCTATGGTCGCCTACTCTCTACTGGGTCTGGTGATCGCGATCTCGGCATTGGTTTTTGTCCTGCACTGGCAAGAACAGCACCGCATCATTAATATCCGTGTGGTAGACAGCCAGGGCACAACCTTGAACTATCAGGCCTACAAAAAGGCAGTTGACGGTCGACGCTTTACCACCATTGACGGTCTGGCAGTAGATCTCGCTGACAGTGACCGCATCGAAATTCTGGAAAAGGAAAACTGAACATCATGAAAACACTGGACTTCACGCTTTCCAGCCCTTTGCGATGGCTTGCTGGGGCCGTGATACTGACCTTCGGTCTGAGCACCCTGGCCGCTGACTTCGACCCCTTTGTCGGACACTATGCCGGTAGCACTACGATCGTTGGCAACACTGAAGGCACTGCCAGCGGCCGCCAGATCGCGGTGGATATCAGCAAACGCAAAAAGGGTTTTCGCATCAACTGGTCTACTACCAAGGCGAAGTCAGGTAAAAGCAAGGAATATACAATCGACTTTGTGCCAACCAAGCGCGACCATATCTATGCAGCCGCGCAAAAGGTTAACGTGTTCGGTGGCAAGAAACCACTCGACCCGTTGCAGGGCGACCCCTACATGTGGGCCCGTTTCACAGGCAAGAGCATGAAAATTCTCGGCCTGCTGATCAACGAACAGGGAGAGTTCGAGCTTTTCTCCTATACACGTACACTGCACGATGACGGGCAGGCCATGTCCCTGCGCTACCTGCGCCTTGACGAGACGGGAGAACAGCGTGTTATTGAAGGGGAACTGCGCCGACAGGCTGACTGATGATGACAGCTGCAACGGCCAGCTCACACTTGCTGGGATAAAAGAGTCCGGACGCTAGGAAGTACCCCCTTTTGTATCATGCGTCGGCGGCGGTGGCCAACGAAAGTCATGCAGATTAGCCCCGAGGTCAACATCCTGACGCAAGGTGACGAGTCGGCGGGTCAGTGCGATGCCATCCAGCCCGGCGCGCAGCTTCTCACCGAGTTTTCCCGCAATCTGCGGGGCTGCTTTGATCACGCCATCGAGGCCACCATAGTCATGTAACAGTCGGGCCGCAGTGTGCACTCCGACCGAGCGAATGCCTGGTAGCCCCAGCGAGGGATCACCCGCCAGACTGAACAGATCAACCAGTTGCACGGGTTCGACTCCGAAACGATCACGTATCCAGAAACTGTCGTGCGCCACATCATTGAAGTGGTCGTGAACGGCAATATGGTCACAAACCAACTGGCAGAAACTTTTGTCCGTGGACAGAATTACCACCGAAATACCCTTTACGGCGGTACGGGCAGCAATCGAGCCGATGAGATCATCCGCTTCAAAGCCTTCTGCAGACAAGGCGTTGACACCAATCCCGGCAAGGGCGCTGAGAATAGTTGGCAGATTAGCTCGAAGATCTTCCGGCATCCCGACCCGATTCTTTTTGTAATCCGGATACTCCAGCGAACGCCAACTCAGCTCTTCACCTTCCATTACCAGAATTACGTGACTGGGATGATGCCGACGCAAAGCCCGGCGTGCCGATGCCACACAAGCTGTCAGCACTCCATCGTCACGCTCCTCTGCCGCATCCGGTACACCAGCATGAATTCGGCGTATCAGGTTGAGCCCATCTATCAGCAGTACCGCCATCCATGTCCTCCCCGGCGAGGGTGGACGACCCAGTATACGGCTACTGCCAGATTATTGCGCTGGAGAATCTAGAGAATGTAGCGCGAAAGGTCCTCATCCTCGGCGAGATCAACCAGATGTTGATCCACATAGTCCCGATCGACCAACTCCAATTGCCCTGAGCGATCAGCCGCTGCAAACGAAATCGTCTCCAGCAAGCGCTCCATGACGGTATGCAGTCGCCGCGCGCCGATATTCTCGATCCGTTCATTAACCTGCCACGCCACTTCGGCTATTCGCTCGATACCATCTGGCGCAAACTCCAGGCTGACCCCTTCGGTCGCCATCAGCCCAGCGTACTGCTCGGTCAACGAAGCATCCGGTTCGGTCAGGATACGAACAAAATCGCCGGAGTCCAACGCGTCGAGTTCAACCCGTATTGGCAATCGACCCTGCAGTTCCGGTATCAGATCCGAGGGTTTATTCATCTGAAAAGCGCCCGAGGCGATAAACAAAATATGATCAGTCTTGATCATGCCGTTGCGGGTACTGACGGTGCAGCCTTCAATCAACGGTAGCAGATCGCGCTGGACGCCCTCGCGCGACACATCGGCACCCTGGGCCTCGCTGCGGCCAACAATCTTGTCGATCTCGTCAAGGAAAACAATACCATGCTGCTCTACCCGCTCAAGTGCTTCGTGCTTAAGTTCGTCGTCATTGACGAGTGCGCCGGCCTCTTCTTCGGTGAGCAATCGCAATGCTTCGCGCACCTTGACCTTGCGCGCAGTCTTGCGCTGACCACCCAGATTCTGAAACATGCCCTGCAACTGATCAGTCATCTGCTCCATTCCTGGCGGGCCCATAATCTCCACCCCCACAGTCGGAGTCGCAACTTCAATTTCGACTTCTTTATCGTCCAGCTTGCCTTCACGCAACAATTTGCGAAGGCGCTGGCGGCCGGCTCCCTCTTCTTGATCAGCGGCTACAGCGTCATCAGCGGAGTCAACACCGCGGGCCTGTGGCAACAGCAGATCCAGCAACTGCTCCTCGGCGGCATCTTCAGCGCGCGGACGTACACGCTCCAATGCTTCCTCGCGGCTCATCTTGATCGCCATATCCACAAGATCACGAATGATTGAATCGACCTCGCGACCGACATATCCTACCTCGGTGAACTTGGTCGCCTCGACCTTGATAAACGGTGCTCGGGCCAGGCGCGCCAGACGTCGAGCTATCTCGGTCTTGCCCACCCCGGTAGGGCCTATCATCAATATGTTCTTTGGCGTGATCTCATTGCGGAGAAATTGGTCTGGCACTTGAGCCCGCCGCCAGCGATTTCTAAGAGCGATCGCGACAGCCCGCTTCGCCTGTGCCTGACCAATAATGTGCTTGTCGAGCTCCTCGACAATCTCCCGGGGCGTCATCTCGGACATAGTATCGTTCTATTGGAAAAGTTCTTGGGTCTATGAACGCAGGAAGATAAAGTGCCCGGCACAATCAGTCCAAAGTGGCTTACGCCGACTCACTGTGGTGCAATCTCCAGCTCTTCAATGGTAAGTTCGCAGTTGGTGTAGATGCAGATACCGGCAGCAATATGCAGTGATTTCTCAACGATCTGGCGGGCATCAAGATCGGTCTCGCCAACCAGTGCCTGGGCCGCAGCCTTAGCATAGGCACCGCCAGAACCTATCGCCATGATCCCGCCCTCAGGCTCTATAACATCTCCCGTACCCGAAAGAATCAGTGACACCGATGCATCGGCAACTGCAAGCAGAGCCTCCAGCCGGCGTAGCATACGATCTGTGCGCCAATCCTTGGACAACTCAACCGCAGCGCGAGTGAGATTGCCCTGATGTTTTTGCAGTTTGCCCTCAAAACGTTCGAACAGTGTGAACGCGTCCGAAGTGCCGCCCGCGAACCCCGCGATCACCGTATCATCATGCAATCGCCGAACCTTGCGCGCGTTGCCTTTCATCCGGGTATCACCAAGTGTGACCTGGCCATCCCCACCAATCACCACCTGATTGCCTCGGCGAACCGAGAGAATGGTAGTGCCTCGCATTTGGGTTGTGCTCATTGAACGGTCTCAGTGTGTCCTAAAGGCAATATCGGGTCTGACCCAACATCTTTCAACCACTAGTCCACCAGTTTAAGGTGGGGCTTACCGCGCGCAGGCGGTTCGTTCAGCGCCTCATCGGTTTTGAGATTCTCGGGCGGATCTTCAAAAGACATACCCTGACGGCTCTCGCGGCCAAATACCGCAATAACTGCTGAGACCGGCACAATCACCGACCGCGAAACACCCTGAAAGCGGGCTGAGAAAGAGATAAAGTCGTTTCCCATGTCCAGATTATCCGCTGCCTGAGGGCTAACGTTCAGCACAATCTGCCCGTTCTCAACGAACTCACTGGGTACCTCAACGCCACTGATCGTGGCATTAACCAGCAACTGTGGCGTCAGGTGATTATCAATAGCCCAGTCGCGAATCGCCCGTATCAGATAAGGGCGGTTTGAACTCGCCTCAATGTCATCAGATCCCATCAGACCCGGCAAACAGCAGTGCGCCTCAGGCGGCGCGAATCTCTCGCTCGGCTTCGCTCAGGCTTGCCTGGAAACCCGGTTTATCAAACATCCGGCCGCCGTAGTCAAGAATCTTCGAAGCCTGCCGAGGCAGATCTAATTTCAGCACAGGCAACCGCCACAACAGTGCGGCCAGATAGCAATCAACCAGGCTGAATTCATTGCCAAGCGCATACTTTTGCTGCCCGAAATGGTTCGACATTGCCATCAAACCATCCCACAGACTTTTACTCAGCTTCCTGTCGACGCGCGTACCGGTAGTGATACAAAACTGTAGCGCATCCAGCCAGTCACGACGTAATCGGGTCACCATTACCCGGGCCTGGGCACGGGCGGTCGGGTCGCTGGGCAGCAGCGGTGGGTGCGGAAACCTTTCATCGAGATACTCGCTGACGACCATGCTGTCGTATAGAACCAAATCACGGTCCACCAATGTCGGCGTTTCCCCGTAAGGATTCAGCTCAGCAACCTCCTGGTCTGCGCGCCTATCGGTCGAGTAAATGACTTCGTAGCCAATCTCTTTCTCGCTCAAGACGAATCGGCAAACGTGACTGTAGAGGCAAAGCGGTCCAGAGTAGAGTTTCATAGTTGATTAACCAAAGCATTTATCCTGTATACCAACGCAGTGCAATAGTGTGCCCACCAGTGTGCCGTCAATGGATGTCTCGCCAGTATTCCTTTTTTAAAGCGTAGGTAAGCCCCATAAAAACAAGCATGAAACCCATCACCCAGAAACCGATACGGTAACGCACCAGTTTGGCTGGCTCAGCGAGGTAGACCATAAAGTTGGTTAGATCACTGATCGCCTCGTCATAGGCGGCCTCGCTCATCTCGCCCGATACGATCTGCTCGAAGCCGCTGAACTGGCTCACACCGTGTGAATCGTCAAACTGGGCTTCACGCATGCCTTGCCATTCGTACAGCACATGGGGCATCGCAACGCTTGGAAAGAGCGTGTTGTTCCATCCAGTCGGGGTAGTCTCGTCACGATAAAAACTTCGCAGGTAGGTATAAATCCAGTCTGGCCCACGAGAGCGCGCAGTCAGGCTGAGGTCGGGTGGCACGACCCCGAACCATGCCTTGGCATCCTCAGATGCCATATTTACAGTCATCAGTTCCCCCGGCTTATCTGCCACAAACATCAAGTTCTCAACCAACGTCCGGGTATCAATCTCAAGATCAGCAGCCATCCGCTCATACCGCATATAGGAGGCCGCATGGCAGGATAGGCAATAGTTGACAAAAGTATGCGCTCCGCGGCGCAGCGAGCCTTTATCAGCCAGATTGATGTACACCGAATCCAGGTTTTCTCCTCCTCCAGACGCCAGCAGTGCGGGCGATACGAGCAGGGATACGATCAGTAATAGCTTTTTTATCACGCTCATCATGAACTCCTACCTCACCCGGTCCGGCTCGGGCTTTGTGGGGTCGAGTCGGGTATAAATTGGCATGAGCAGAAAAAACGCGAAGTAAATCACCAGACCAATCTGCGCCCATATAAGATTCTTGAACCAAAAAATATCAACGTGTCCAGGATTCTTCGTTCCCAGGTAACCGAGCATAAGAAAAGTCACCACAAAAAGTATGAGGAAGGTCTTGTATAGCCAGCCACGGTAGCGAATCGAGCGAACCTTGGCACGATCCAGCCACGGTAAGAAAAAGAACATCACAATCGCAGCACCCATCGCGATCACACCCCACAACTTCGCACCCCCGGGCAACCATTCAAAGGTGACAGCCCGCAGAATTGAGTAATACGGGGTGAGATACCACAACGGCACAATATCCGGCGGTGTCTGCAGAATATCGGCAGGTGCAAAATTGTCTTTCTCTAAAAACCAACCGCCAAGTTCGGGCACAAAAAAGACAATGGCCAAAAACACGGTCATAAAGACCGCCACGCCAAAGGTGTCTTTCACAGTGTAGTACGGGTGGAATGGAATCCCGTCTACGGGGATCCCATCCTTGTCCTTGTTTTTCTTGATCTCAATCCCATCAGGATTGTTTGAGCCCACCTTGTGCAGGGCCACAATGTGTAAATAGACCAGCAATGCCAGCAACAAGGGCAATAGGATGACATGGAACGCGAAAAAGCGGTTTAGCGTAGCATCGGAGATCACGAAATCGCCGCGGATCCACTCGGCTAATGGTTCCCCGATGCCAGGGATCGCGCCAAACAACGAGATGATGACCTGGGCGCCCCAATAGGACATATTGCCCCAAGGTAGCAGGTAGCCAAAAAAGGCTTCAGCCATCAATGCGACGTAGATCACCATACCCAGCAACCAAATGAGCTCACGCGGATTGCGGTGCGAGCCATACAACAGAGCGCGGAACATGTGTAGGTATACGGTGAGGAAAAACATCGATGCCCCGACGCCGTGCAGATAACGTACGAACCAACCTGCGGGTACATCGCGCATGATGTATTCGACAGAGGCAAATGCCAGGTCGGCATCAGGCTTGTAATGCATGGTCAGGACAATGCCGGTGACAATTTGCAGCACCAGCATAAGCAGAGACAACGACCCAAAGTAGTACCAAATATTGAAGTTTTTCGGCGCATAATATTGCGCCATATGCTCCTGCCAGACTTTCGTTAAGGGGAAGCGATCGTCTATCCAGTTGAGAAGACTCATGCAGTCGTCTCCTCTTCATCTATCCCTATGACGATACGGTTATCCGACAGATAAGAATGCGGCGGCACTTCAAGATTAGTAGGGGCAGGTACGTTCTTATAGACCCGACCTGAAAGATCAAACTTGGAGCCGTGACAGGGACAGAAGAATCCACCAACCCAGTCGTCGCCAAGGCCTGACGCGGCGCCTTTGCCAAAATTCTTGCTGGGCGCGCAGCCGAGGTGGGTGCAAACTCCGAGCACGACTAAAACATCGGGACGGATGGATCGGTGTGCGTTACGGGCATAATCCGGCTGCTGCTCAACCACAGTGGAATCTGGATCGGACAGATCGCTCACGATGCTGACGAGTTCTAAAAGCATGGCCTCGTCACGGCGCAATATCCAAACTGGCTTGCCGCGCCATTCCACAACTTTCATGTGTCCCGGGGCGAGATCAGTTATATCAACTTCGACCGGCGCTCCGCCCGCTCGCGCACGGGCACTGGGTTTCATACTGGCCACTAGTGGCACAGCCAGCGCAACAGCGCCGGCAAGGCCAACGCCTGTGGTCACGGTGGTAAGCACGCGACGTCTATCGTTATTTATATTGTCAGCCATGAAGCTCTCTTGTGTTAATCACAAAAGGCGCCCTGCAAACATCTCAGGCGCCAACTAAAAAAGAGCCGCGATTATAGCAAATCAGCTTGTTTGCCCGGCACCTGGAATCGCCTTTTTGGGTTATCCCTCATCACTCACGGCCAGCGCCAGCGCAGCCAGGCGGGAGGCGTGGGAAAAAGGGTTCTGCGCCACGGTATCATAGGCGCGGTCAAGCATCGCTCGGGCCCAATGGGAAAGCACGGGATCTGCCCCGGCACGTGCCAGTTGCAGGCTGACTTTCGCCAGTACCGCATCAGGCGCTGGCAAAGAACCATCTGAGAAACTCTCGTGCAGTCCTGAGTCAGCCAGCGCTATACCTGGCTCGCGGCGCCAGCCGTTAGCTATCCTAAAATCACGCCAGCCTGCCTTGGCCACCTGAGTCGCAAGCCTGAAATCCGCTGAATCTCCCGACCAGCGGGCAAAATCCAGCAAAGCGCGCGCCAGGTAAGCGTAATCTGCGAGCGTGACCACTCCCAGTGGTTCGTCATCGGCTATAGCACGGTAGAGAGTGCCATCGCGCCACAGCGTCTCCTCTAGATAAACTTTGATCCCCCTGGCGATATTTGTATATCGCGCAGCGCCGGTCTGGACCGATGCCGCAACGAAAGCTTGCAGAGCCAGTGCGTTCCACCCCGCCAGCTGCTTGTCGTCAACCGGAAGGTCCCGGGTACGGCGCAGGATTCGCAATTTTGCCATCGCACTGGCCAGCAGCGTGTGCACATCGGCCAGTGGTCGCCCGACGCCGTTTGCAACTTCGTTCAGGGGCAACTGGTTTACCAGAAGATACCCCTGCTCGAAAGGCGCTGGGCCATCGAGCGACCATGTTGCGCGCAGAACTTCAAGCTCATCTTTATGTAGTGTCCGCTGCAAAGTCTCAAGGTCGAATAGGTAATACGCCCCTTCACGGCCCTGGGCGTCAATCGCCGAAAGTGACGCGACCATGGCCCCGCCATCGCTGAGCATATGATCTGCCATGAAGTCCAGGGTAGACAGCCCGACCTCAATGTAATCCTCATGCTGCAATACCTGCCCGGCTCTCAGGTAGAGCGAAGCAAGCTGCGCATTGTCATAAAGCATTTTCTCGAAGTGCGGCTGGCTCCACCCGGGATCTACGGTATAACGGAAGAACCCTCCATCAACATGGTCGCGTAGGCCGCGCCAGGCCATCGCATCGAGCGAACTTTTCAGTACCTCACGCACCCGCGCACTGGTCCGGTGCTGATAGCGGTCCAGCAGATATTCCAGCTGTGGCACGTGTGGAAAGCGTGACTGATCACCAAAGCCCCCTTCAAAAGTATCGGCAAAAGCCAGTGCGATCTTTTCAAAACTTTTACCCAGAGAAACTACTTGGGCCGGGTCAACCTGGCCAGCACTATCCAGAAATTCATCGGTGCCAACGGGTCGGGCCATTGCGGTGAGGTGCTCGGAGTCTTCGCGCCAGATTTCATTCAGTTGCCGGATCACCTTGGCGAACGAATCTGACGGCAGGTACAAAACCGCATAGAGTGGATAACCCTCGGGGGTCAAAAAAACATTCAGCGGCCAACCACCACGACCTTGGGTTTTCTGGACAAAATCCATGAGCGTCTCGTCTAAAGCTGGTTGTAACTCACGATCGACTTTGACCGGCACAAAATCCCGATTCAGCATCAGTGCGATTTGCGGGTTGCGATAACTCTCGCGCTGCATCACGTGACACCAGTGGCATGAGAAGTAACCCACCGAGACATAGACCAGTTTGTCTTCTTGGCGGGCTTTTTCAAATGCCGACTCACTCCAAACCTGCCATGCCACAGGATCATTGCCGTGCAACGCAAGATAAGGCGAAGGGTGCGAACCAAGCTGGTTGGTCAGCGCCTGTGCTGGGCACGCCAGGGCCAGCCACAAGCAAAGAGTGCCCAGTGTTCTCATGTTTCCAGACCGTTGTGGCGCAGTAAAGCCTCAACCGAGGGCTCGCGCCCGCGAAACGCGGTGAAATTATCCAATGGATCGTTGACACCACCGCTCTCAAGTATCAATTGCAAAAAATCACGGCCACACCTGGGATCAAAAATTCCATCTTCCTCAAAACGACTGAAGGCGTCTGCTGACAGCACCTCGGCCCACTTGTAACTGTAGTATCCCGCCGCATAACCCCCAGCAAAAATATGCGAGAAGCTGTTTTGGAAGCGATTCCATGTGGGCGTCTGAACAATCGCTATTTTTTCGCGCACTGTATCCAGCGTCTGTTGAATGGCCTGCGCCGTCAACAACGGCTCGGCACCATGCACAGCCATGTCAAAAATCGAGAATTCCAGCTGGCGCAACATCTGCAACGCACACTGGAAATTGCGAGCACCGCGCAGCTTATCGAGTAAATCATCCGGCAGTGGCTTCCCGGTCTGGTAGTGGCCGGAGATCGCCACCAATGCCTCAGGTGCCCAGCACCAGTTCTCCAGAAATTGACTCGGCAACTCCACTGCATCCCAGGGAACACCGCTGATACCCGCGACAGCGGGCTCGTCGACCTGCGTCAGGAGGTGATGGAGACCGTGGCCAAACTCGTGAAACAGCGTAACTACATCATCGTGGGTCAACAGCGACGGCTTGTCGCCTACGGGTGGCATGAAATTACAAGTCAGAAAAGCCACCGGTAACTGGACGGTGCCATCGGCCAAACGCCGCCGGCCAATACAGTCGGCCATCCAGGCGCCGCCGCGCTTGTGAGAGCGCGCATACAGATCGAGAAAAAAACATCCTCGCGTTACACCGGTATGATCCCGCAGTTCAAAAAACTGCACGTCCTCGTGCCAGGTGTGCTCACATTCCGCCTTAATGGCACGTATGCCAAAAAGTTTTTCGGTCACAGCAAAGAGTCCCTCGAGTACCCGCGGCAACGGAAAGTAGGGCCGGACCTGCTCATCGGAAAAAGCAAATCGCGACTGTTTGAGTTTCTCCGAGTAATAAGGAATATCCCAGGCCTGTAAATCGTCGTGGCTATATGTCGAACTTGCGAACTCACGCAACTCGTCAAACTCAACCTGTGCCGCGGGACGGGTGCAGGCAGTCAACCGCTGAAGAAAATCACTGACCTCCTGTGGTGACGCAGCCATGCGATCTTGAAGTGCATACTCGGCGTAACTGGCAAAACCCAGTAGCCGGGCCATCTCGCCACGCCGGGTGAGAATCTCGACCATCAGATCACCACTGTCAAAACGCTTGGCGTCAGGGCCGACCTCGCTTGCCCGGGTTACGTAAGCCTCGTACATCTGCCGCCTCAACCTGCGGTGCTCACTGAACATCATGAATGGCAGATAGAACGG
>JAAZZE010000004.1:0-36093 GCA_014239255.1 Gammaproteobacteria bacterium | reverse complement strand
CCCGCTCAGATCCAGCAGGGGATTGTCAGTGAGGGGGCTATCTTGGTTACTCATAAATTGATCGCTATCGGTCATGGCAGGCGCCCCACCTGTCCACATGGACATTTGCGTCACTGCCAAAGTTACTTCGATTACTCTATCATTATGGGCCGTCAGCGCGAGTTAAAGCGCCTCTTTCCCAGATCTTTAAAATATGACTGAACATTTTGATTTCCTCGTAATAGGCGGTGGCAGCGGTGGCATGGCAGGCGCGCGGCGCGCGGCAGAGTACGGTGCCCGCACGGCGATCGTAGAGGGCGATCGACTTGGCGGGACCTGCGTCAATGTAGGCTGCGTACCCAAGAAGATGATGTGGAATGCGGCGCACTTTGCCGACACTCTGGCTATCGCTGATGACTACGGCTTTGCCCTGCCGGATACCACATTCGACTGGGCATCGTTCAAAGATGCGCGCGATGCGTATATCTTAAGACTGAACGGTATCTACCAGCGTAATCTGGAATCCTCAAAGGTATCACTGTATACCGGTTGGGCTCAGTTTGACTCCACCTCAACCGTTCGCGTGGGTGACCAGCACCTTAGCGCTGACCACATCCTGATTGCGACTGGCGGACGGCCGATGGTGCCCAAGGTGCCCGGAGCGGATCTCGCTATTACCAGCGATGGCTTCTTTGATCTTGGCACCCAGCCACAGCATCCACTGATTATCGGTGCCGGGTATATCGCGACTGAACTCGCCGGGGCGCTTAATGCGCTTGGATCCAATGTCACCATGGCGCTGCGCAAAGACATCCTGCTGCGTGGGTTCGATATCACCCTGCGCGAGAGCGTCATGGACGAAATGACATCCGCTGGAATCAACATTCTGACCGGCGTACAGATAGAGGCTATTGTTCGCGAAGAAAATGGGCTGCTGGCGGTACAGCGCCAGAACGGTGAGCAGATAAGCGGGTTCGACTGCATTATCTACGCCATCGGCCGCGATCCAGCCACTGACACCCTGGGCCTGGCATCGACTGGAATTAAACCCGACAACGCGGGCTACCTAGGCACGGATGAATGGCAGAACACGACTGTGCCGGGGATTTACGCTGTTGGTGATGTCACCGGGCGCCAGGCCCTGACGCCGGTGGCCATTGCTGCCGCAAGGCGCTTGTCGGATCGGCTTTTCGGCGGCCAGGATGAGGCGCGCCTGGATTACTTGAATATCCCGAGTGTGGTGTTTTCCCACCCTCCGATCGGCACCGTTGGCCTGACAGAAGACGAGGCACGACAAACTTACGGCCATGACAACGTCAAGATTTACCAGAACCGCTTTACCGACCTGTTTTACTCTGTGACGCACCATCGCGTACCGACCGTGGTCAAACTGGTAGTCACTGGCGCGCAAGAGACAGTGGTAGGCTGTCACGTCGTTGGCCGAGCTGCCGATGAGATGATTCAGGGTTTCGCCGTAGCGGTAAAAATGGGTGCGACCAAAGCGGATCTGGACAACACCGTGGCAATCCATCCCACTGCAGCTGAGGAGTTGGTCACCCTGCGGTGAAGTCGCTCCCCACCTTGCCAAAATAGCTCTGCAAAACATCATCTAAGCACCAACAACGCGGGCTCCTTTACAATCTGCGACTAAAGGTTTTCAGGAGTACACAATATGGCGTGGTGGGGCAAACTGATCGGCGGTACGCTAGGCTTCATGATGGGTGGGCCGCTGGGTGCACTGCTCGGCAGCAGTATCGGCCATCAATTTGACAGTGGCAGGCGCCGCGCAGGTGGCTTTGATGTCGGCGGGCAGGAACGTACCCAGGCTGCGTTTTTTACCGCAACTTTCTCTGTCATGGGACACCTGGCCAAGGCCGATGGGCAGGTATCGGAGCACGAGATTCAGGCGGCACGCAGTCTGATGCACCAGATGCGGCTAAACAAAGCCCAGCGTGAAGCGGCGATCGATCTATTCGAAAAAGGCAAGGAACCCGACTTTCCCCTCGATGCGGTACTGCACCAGTTTCGCAGCGAATGCCACCGACGCACCACACTGCTGCGCATGTTCCTGGAAATACAGGTGCAGGCTGCCTGGGCCGATGGCCGTATAGATTCGGCCGAAAACCGCATCCTCGCCCATGTGGGTGAAGTCCTCGGTTTCAGCACTGCTGAGATTGAACAGTTAGTGAATCTGGTCTCCGGAGCGGCGGGCCAAGGGCAATCAGGCCACCGGATGCAGCCACTCGAAGACGCTTACCAGGTGCTGGGCATCTCGGCCGACGCACCTGACGGCGAGGTCAAGAAAGCCTATCGCCGACTGACCAACCAGCACCATCCCGATAAACTCGTCGCCAAAGGTATGCCTGAGGAGATGATCCAACTTGCCAATGAAAAGACTCAGGAAATCCGAAACGCCTGGGAGCGTGTACGCGATCACCGCGCTGCTCAAAACTGATTCCATCGCCACGGTAGATTAAGGCTGATCTGATGAACTTATCCCGAATGCTCAACCAGCGTGCAGCCAACAATAAGCCCGTTCGGGTCGTGATGATCGGCTGTGGCAAATTCGCCACCATGTACCTGGCCCAAGCCCGACGAACCCCAGGCATTCACGTCGCCGGGATCGCCGACCTTGATATCAGTCGGGCCAAGATTAATCTCACCGCTGCTGGATGGCCCCCTGAACAGTTCAGCGCCGCCACCCTTGACGATGCCCTGGGCAGCGGCCGAACTGTCCTGAGCGAAAATGCATCAGCCCTGATCAGCTCCGGGGCGATCGACGTGGTCATCGAGGCAACCGGCATGCCCCGGGCGGGCATCAGTCACTGTCGCCAGGCGATCGCTGCTGGCCACCATATTGTGATGGTCAATGTCGAAGCCGATGTTCTGGCCGGGCCGTTACTGGCACGCGAGGCTGCCCGTGCCGGCGTAGTCTATAGCCTGGCCTGGGGTGATCAACCGGCGTTGATCTGCGAGCATATCGATTGGGCCCGCAGCTGCGGCTTTGAAGTCACCGCTGCGGGCAAGGGTACCCGTTACCTGCCAGATTATCATTCGCTCACCCCTGACACAGTGTGGGCTGTGCTCCAGCAATATCTCGATATCGATGATCCAGAAAGTATCAACCTGCAGATGTTTAACTCTTTTCTTGATGGCAGCAAATCGGCTATTGAAATGACTGCTGTGTGTAATGCAACAGGCCTGATACCCCAGGACGCGGGTCTGCAGTTTCCCAGCGCGTCGAGGTTTGAACTCGCCGACATCTGCAAGCCCAGCAGTGATGGCGGTGTGCTGACGCGCTCAGGCACAACCGAAGTGGTATCTTCACTGACGCGCGCCGGCGAGACTGTTGCCCACCACCTCGCCATGGGTACTTTCGTCGTGATACAGGCAGGCAGTGACTATGCCCGCCAATGCCTGCGTGAATACCATATGCTGCCCGATAAGACCGGGCAATACGGAGCGTTGTACCGGCCAACACACATGATCGGACTGGAGCTTGGCGTTTCGATCGCCTCAGTTGCCTTGCGAGGTGAACCGACCGGTCAACCCATGTGTTTTTCGTCAGATGTGGTCGCCATTGCTAAACGGGATTTGAAAATCGGTGAACTACTGGATGGTGAGGGAGGTCACTGTGTCTTTGGCCGACAGATGCCCTCGGAGAAATCCGTGTCTGCCCGGACAGTCCCACTGGGCCTATCGGCCGGGATGCGCCTGGTTCGCAACGTGGCCAGCGGTCAGATGCTGTGCCGCGATGACGTAGACGTCGGCACACCCGACGAAGCGACACTTGCACGTGACCAAATGGTCAGTGCATTTGCGCCGCCCAAGATTCCCCCCGCCACCCAAAAATAACTTTAGCTTGTAACTATGGATCACCATGTACTGATTACCGGCGCTAGCCGGGACATTGGGTCTACACTGGCCCGTCAGTTTTTTGCTGAGGGCAGCCAGGTGGTCGCCCTGCATCCGGGGTGGGTGCGCACCGATATAGGTTGGCCTCGAGCACCGGTAGACACAATAGCTATCGGTCTGAAATCTCTACTGGATAAGGTTGGGCCGGATGACAACGGCAAATTTTTTGATTACACCGAGATCCAGATTCCATGGTGACCCCCGAGTATCAATGTACTGTTCGCGGATCGCCAGATAGAATCTCTCCCCAACTGCACTCAGCGCTGATCGGCACTCTACTGGCCGTCCTGATAACTGGACTGGCAATGACCACGACCGAGGCAGGCACCGTGAGCCAGATTTACCCTCTGATCGAAGATGAGGACGATATTCTGATCTGCGATGACCTTGACGAGGATGGAATACTCGATGCACTGGATAATTGCGCCGGATACTTCAACCCGGAACAGTCTGACCAGGACCACAACGGCATCGGTGATGCCTGCGAATAATCCGTAACGCCACCAAGGGCTACAAGCCCCCGATAACATGACAACACATAAAATTGCTCTGCTGGCCGGTGACGGCATAGGCCCCGAGATCATGGCTGAGGCAGTCAAGATTCTGAAACTCATCGAACAGCGTAACAAGGTTAATTTTGATCTTAGGCCTGCCCTGTTTGGCGCCTGCGCCTGGTTCGAGACCGGCAAATCGTTTCCTGACGAATCGATTGCCATCTGCGACGAGGCTGATGCGATTCTCAAAGGAACGATCGGCTTGAATCACGAGGAATCAAAGAAGATTCCCATCGATGAGCAGCCCGAGCGCGGCGCGTTACTGCCGATGCGCCGGCGCTACCAGACTTATGCCAACTTCCGCCCGGTCACCCTGCCGCCGAGCCTTGCCCACTTTTCACCGTTACGCCCGGAGATCATCGGTGACGGTATCGATCTGGTCATTATCCGTGAACTGGTGGGAGGCCTGTATTTCGGCTCGAAGACCGCTGGTGTCAATGATTCTGGACGGCGCTACGTCCACGAGATGCTCGAGTACGACGAAGACCAGATCCGCCAGGTACTCGAGGTGGCTTTCAAGTTGTCATCGCAGCGCAAGAAGGTGTTGCACAACGTGCACAAGAGTAATGTGCTTAAGTCCAGCGTACTGTGGAACGAGATCCTTGAAGAAGTTCGCGTGGATTACCCTGATATACAGGTTGAACATGTGCTGGTCGATGCAGCTGCTACCTACCTGTGCCTTGACCCGACCCGATTTGATGTCATGGTAATGGAGAATATGTTTGGTGACATTCTCAGCGACCAGTGCGGCGGAATCCTCGGATCACTCGGCTTAATGCCTTCGGCCTGTGTCGGTCCGGAAAAATCCTACTACGAGCCCTCGCACGGTTCGGCGCCCGATATCGCCGGGCAAGGCATCGCCAATCCCTACTCAATGCTGGGGTCGGTGGCGATGATGCTGCAAATGAGTTTTGGCATGGAAGCCGAGGCCCGCAACCTGTGGCAGGCCATGCAAAGCGTTTTCACCGATGGCTACACCACCCCTGACCTGGCACGCCGCGGTAATGCGGAAAGACAGATCAGCACCAGCGAATTTGGTGACCGGGTGGTCACAGCGCTGGACTCAATACCCAGCAACGGGTAACGCGGCCTACTCCGGCGTATCCAGCGGTTGTGATTCGCCGCCGGGTACGTCCTGGTGCATTTTCATATTGAGCATACGCAGGGCCGCATTGACGCTGGCAAAAACCTGATTGGCGTGCACGCCCCGCGTCTTGAACTCGCGGCCGTTGTCATCCCAACTAATAAAGCATTCGGTAAGGGCGCTGGTGTGGCCGCCCTTGGGAATACGGATCTCGAAATCCGTCAACTCCGGGAGCACAAAGCCATCCGGCTCAAGCACTTGTTTGATCGCCTTGATAAAGGCATCAAAACCGCCGTTGCCCGAATTCGATGATTTGTGAATCTGATCACCGATGCGAACTCGTATGCTGGCAGTCGACTCGATCTCGTAACCACTGGTAATCGAACAGTTCAGTAGTTCGACATGCCGATAGTCGCCACTTTCAAGAATATCAGCGATGATAAAGGGCAGATCTTCGATGGTGATAGTTGCCTTGGTGTCGGCTATCTCCACAATCTTTTCTAGCACCTTACGCTGATTGTCTTCGGACAACTCAATGCCAAGCTCCTCCAGATTCTTGGTCAGCGATGCCTTGCCACTCATCTTACCCAACGCATAGCTGTGCTGACGGTCAAAGCGGTTCGGGCTGAGTTCGGTCTGGTAGAGCTTGCCCTTGCGGTCACCATCGGCATGGATCCCGCTAGTCTGGGTGAACACATCGCTACCAATAATAGGAGAGTTCGCAGCAACCCGCTTGCCGGAGAAATTCTCGACCATCTGGCTGAGATCGTGAATTTTGGATTCGTCTATCGCAATACTTACCCCGAGCTTATCCTTAAGTACGACAGCCACTTCAGCCAGTGAGACGT
The DNA here is from genome assembly GCA_014239255.1 of Gammaproteobacteria bacterium. Taxonomy (GTDB): domain Bacteria; phylum Pseudomonadota; class Gammaproteobacteria; order Arenicellales; family UBA868; genus UBA868. Next base: position 29,713 of record JAAZZE010000004.1, on the reverse strand, counting down.
TGCCGGCCCGTTCACCTAAGCAGTTCAGCGTTACGTGAATGGATGCGACGCCGGACTGCACGGCGGCCATGGCATTGGCGGTGGCGAGTCCGTAATCGTTGTGCGGATGAAAATCAAAATCCTGCTCGGGGAAACGATGACACATATCGCCAACAGCAATAGTCACTTCTTGCGGGCTCATCACGCCGAGCGTATCGGGCAGCATCAGGTAACCGACGTTCATGGCCACCAGGCCTTCCACCATCCGGTACACGTAATCGCGACTGTCGCGATACCCGTTGGACCAGTCTTCCAGATAAACATTAACCAATAGATTCTGGTCGTGCGCATAAGCCACAGTACGTCTAATGTCGTCCAGATGCTGATCAAGGGTCTTACGTAACTGCTCAGTGCAATGCTTTTCGCTGCCCTTGGTCAACAGGTTAAGCACCCGGCCACCGGTGCTCATCAGCCAATCGACACTGCGCCGCTGATCCGTGAAGCCCAGTACTTCGACCCGGTCCAGACACTCGTTAGTTGCGGCCCAGTCATGAATACGAGTCACAGCCTCTTTTTCGCCGTGGGAGACTCCGGCGGAAGCAACTTCAATACGATCCACTTTGAGGTTGTGCAGTAGTGCGCGGGCAATGCTGACCTTCTCGTCAGGTGCGAACGAGACCCCCTGGGTCTGCTCCCCATCCCGCAAAGTCGTATCCATCAACAACACATGTTCTCGCATCGAGCATCTCCCGCCGGGCGGGTTAATCTGTCAAAGAACGCGATATTGTATAGGTAAATGATTGTTTAATTGAATGTGTTTGCCAATACCCGCCTATGAGGCGAACCTGGACACCGCAGCAGGATCTCAACCCCAAAAAGATGCTCAGGACGCAAATGATCTGATCATGGCCAGCTTGCCACGTTGATCCTGTCGATAAAACCGGCGCAACTCCCGGGTCAGTCCTGGCCCGTCCTGAGCTCTCAGGTATCGGCGATCTAACTGGCCGCAATAGTGACCGGCATAACAGTTGGCCGCCTCGTACCGGGCTCGCACCTCAAAGTCCAAACCACTTTCAAAAGCCACGTTTTCAAAAAGCCAAGAGTGCAGTGACGCCACGTCGAAAGAGTTTCGACCTCCAGTCAGAACTAACAAACCGATGAATTTATCTATCTCCGCCTGCAGTTCCAACTCGAGTTGTGTCAGAGTGCGATCAAAACCGGCGCGCCAAACCAGATAAAGAAAGTGACTGACGCCTTCGATGGCATGACAAAACACCTGCGCATCACGGGCGCTGGCAACAACATTAGCGGTCGCCAGGCCGGTGATGACTTCAGGTGCCAGGTAAAGCGAAATGCCCAACTCCCCAGAGGTCTGCTGCAAAAACAGCTTTTCCGGGCAATCCGGTCGGTTGTTATCTCCCTGCAAAGCACAAGCCACTGCCTGATCTGTCACAAGAAAGTCCATTACGTCGTAATCAACGTTGATCTCGTACACGGCCGCCAGCCAGCGCTGCAGCCGACTCAGGGAGCGCATTCAGTGCGCCCGGCGGGAAGAAACCCCAAGGTTTATGCCAACTCGCTGTAATTGTCTGGCATAACGCGCGCTGCCAGTCCGGCGCCAGCGCTCATAAACTGCGAGCAGGTCTTTATCGCTCTTCACGCCTTGTTCAAAAGTGCGTGTCAGCACCTCGGCCAGGGGTGCAAACTTTGTCCCCAATTCCGAAAAAACCGCGCCAGCACCCTGGCTGGTTCGAGTACAGGCGAGTGACAGGTGCTCGTAAGCATTCCCGCCCATGGCAATGTAATAGTCCACCCCTACCGGCTTGCGACTGAAACTGTGTCGAAATACCCCGGCCACAAATAGCGCCACATCGCCAACCCGGCGCAGCGCAACAGCACGCTCAGTGGTTGTCTTGGCTGAGAGGGCCTCACCGTAGACGAGCGCGAGCGGTCGCAGCTCCAGTCCTTCATTAGTGTGTTCAAAAAAATGATCTGTTCGCGTGTAAAAAGTCAGCAGATTGACCAAGTAGGCCTGTGTATCTTCCATTACGCTGACACTTTCTTGGTCGATCGCATCGGTCACCTTCTGTCTGAAGTAATCTTTTACCGACATGCAGTTATGCAAGGTATACGAGCCCATCGTGCTTGACATACACTTTCTCCGGTTGGGTTACGAACTTACCAAGAACCCATTCTTACCGAGTAGCGAACTTTCGCAAAGTCAGCACTCCAAGGCAGTGGCTGCTGATCAGTAACTGGAATCGCCATCAACCCCGCTGAGCATCTGCCATGGGCGAAACGAAAGAAAGAACCGAGCGAGTGCTACTTGCGGTGCTGCATGGAGATATCGTCGAATTTTCCCGCCTGACCTGGCAGGATGAAGAAGCCACCTTCCACGCGCTGAAAGAGGGCTTTGCCCACGCACGAATCGTTATTGCCAACAACGGGGGGCAACTGGTCAACACAATTGGTGATAGCCTGCTGGCCGTATTCCCTACCGCCAGCGCTGCAGCAATAACCGCCATCGCCCTGCATAAGAAGCTGGCCGTAGCTAACGAGAACGTGCCGGAACACCAGCGCTTGCGGGCCCGCATTGGAATCAATCTGGGAGAGGTCATCGTCGACGGTGACCAGGCTTTCGGCAATGGTGTAAACATCGCTGCCCGGCTACAGGAAATCGCTCCCCCTGGGGGCATCTGTATCTCGCAATCAGCGCGTGAGGTCATAGGCGACTCTCTGGATGTCCGTTTCGAATCCATCGGCGATCAATCGCTTCGCAATATTGCCGTGCCGATCCACGCCCACCTGTTGCACACAGATTATGAGATAACACAGCGCGAAGGCGATGACACCACCGACACCCGGCTTGCAATCCTGGTGCTGCCGTTTGCCAGCCTTGATCACAATTTGCCCCTGGCCAACATGGGTGAAGCACTTACCGTAGACCTGATCGGCGCCCTGTCGCGGTTTCGCCAATTGTTTGTCCTCGCCTCGCACACTGCGCTGACACAGCATAACCAGTCACAAAACAAGGCTCAGCTAGGTCAACGCCTTGGCGTACGTTATCTGGTTGACGGCACTCTCCGGAAGCGCGCTGACAGCTTCCGCCTGGTCGTGAACCTGCTGGAGATTCCAGCCGGCAACTACTTGTGGTCTGAGACATTTGACGCCGTCATGACAGATCTACCGGTACTACAGGACGAGATTACCCGGCACATCGTAATGACGCTGATCGGCAACATAGAGCAAAACGCCATTCGAGACTCGGTAACAAAATCTGAGGTAACCGCTTATGCGGACACAATCCGGGCTCGCCAGTTGGTCTACCGGATGCGTGACCCGGCCGACACCAAAACAGCTCGAGAACTTTTCCAAAAGGTACTTCGCACCGATTCAGCGTCCACGACCGCCCTGTCGGGCCTCGCACTGACCTACCTGGCGGATTTTCTGATGATGTGGGCAGAAGATCGAAACGCCTGTATACCCCAGGCGGCACACTATGCAAGTCACGCGCTCGAGCTTGATCCTGCTGACAGCCTGGCGCATGCTGTCTTCGGCATCACCTATCTATGGCGCAGGCATTACATTGAAGCGATGGCTCACCTGGATCAGGCCATCAGCCTCAATCCCAACCACGCTGATGCGCTCGCTGGCAGGGGTCTCGTACTGATCTTCACCGGTGAACCTGAGTCAGCGCTCATCCAGTTCAACAAAGCGCTGTCTCACAACCCCTTTCCACCGTCATGGTACCTGTGGGGGTTAGCGATTGCCCACTACAACACCGACGGATATGTGGATGCTGTCCAGACGCTGCTGAGAATCGACAACCCCAACCGATTTCATCGTCGGGTGCTCGCGGCCAGTTACGCACAACTGGGCGATATAGGCCAAGCGGCCGCCGAGCGCGACGCTGTGATGGCCGAGGTGCCGAACTATACGGTGAACGACAGCCGAGCCTTCCAGCCCTACCAAGACTCGCAAGGTATCGAGCCTTTTATTGCCGGGCTGCTCTTGGCTGGCTTTGTAGATAAAGAAGCGCGCCAGTACTGACTAGCACCTCAAGAATCCTCGTCTGGACCCGGGCCCATAAAAAAGAGGGGGCAATGCCCCCTCTTATAAAACTTCTCTTAGTACTTTAAATAACCTATGCCGATTTCTTGTTATATGCCCACCACAAAATGCCCAGAGCTACCAGACCGACCAGTCCTTCGCTTCCCAGAGCGCTAACAAATCCGACAACACTTCCAAGTACATCTACGGGTAAAAAAGGGACTGCGCCTGTTTGGTCTCCGAAAAGAACCTGCAAAACAACTCCCAATGCAATGATTGAAATACCCAACTCAGCCAATGCGCCAACCCACCGACGAATACTGTCTAGAAAGTGCATGATGAGGTTATCTCCATACAGTTGAGGGATCCATATTTTATCACTGCCAGAGATAGCGCATATTGAGAGATAGGGCTCCTTTTGATTCAGTCCAAATTAGCCTGTTTTTCCAGACAAAACAGACGTAACACGAACAAAATATGCTGTTGTGGTTCAATCAGGCGTTGATAGCTTTTCCCCCGGCCAGGTTCAGCGCATTAATGCATCAACCAGCGCACCGGCACCATCTCGCACCGGGTCGACCACGAGCCGACCGGTTTTATCCTGCATCTGCGCCACAGCGCGTGCCGCGTCATCTGCATCGAGATGTGCGGTATTTAGTGCAATTCCAGCCGTCATCGGTCTGGTAAAGGAACCGCATGCACTGGCCAGATCTTCATACAATGCAATAACCTCGTTCAGCGGCGGCACTCGAATCGCTACACCCACGGTATCGAGCTCAGTCATACCAGCACGATGGCACAACACCAAGTGTGTGGGGCACGAGCCACGTATCAGCGGCAGTGTCGAGGTACTACCAGGATGTAAGATTGAACCCTGGCCCTCAACGATCGCCAACTGGGCATCAGCGGCATCCACCACCATCCCCTCCACTGCGCCACAGGCATAATCCACCCGGATCGCATCAAGGGGGATTCCCTTACCGCTGATCAGGATGCCGATCTGCCCGGTCGCCAGAAACTCGGCACGGATATCACGCTTCAGCGACGCATGCCAGATCTCAAGGCCAGCCGTCATTTTTCCAACTGCCATATCGGTTCCAACCAGCAACGCTCGCCGATTCGACAACCCGGCCGCCCGCGCCCAGGCGATGCCCAGGCCTTGGGGTTCCCGGCGGATATCCCAGACCCACTGGTTTTTCTTCAGATCCGGATACCGAGGCCCTAGTTGTTCATGCAGGCCGTTAATCACACTCATCCCCGACGTTACGGCCTGATCTACCTCTGCCACCATCTCCGGTGGCAGGCGACCACCAGAAGGCGCCATCCCCAGTACCAGCACCTCGCCACCGACATCGGCATCGACAGCCTGGGCAACCGAGGACATCACCGGCACATCCGGCCCGAAGCCCAGCAGTTCATGGGTACTGCACCCACCGTGATTGAAGTCAACAGCACAGGCAATAGGGTTGCGTGAGTAACGCAGTACACCGTGCCCCATCTTGCCGTTCAGCTTGTTAATCTGTTCGGAAAAATGAATGACCAGTCTCTGGTCAGGCTTTAGCATGTCAGTGTGACTCCATGTCCAGGGTGCTTTGGATCAACGTTGACCACGCCCGCATCGAGAAAAAGCCCCGAAGCGGGATCAGGCAACAGATTGAGGTGCGAGTCCAGATCGATATGGTCAAACAGTGCGCCAAGAGAGGCGCCGGCGCCTATGGCGACCGAGGATTCGCCCATGCAGCCGATCATCGTCTTAAGATTATGGGCCCGGGCGGTGGCGACGATACGCAAAGCTTCACTGATACCGCCACACTTCATCAACTTGAGATTGACACCGTCAATACATCCGGCCAAGCGCGCTGCATCCTTCGCAAAATTACAGGATTCGTCAATGTATATCGGCAAAGCCCGTCCGGTGAAAAGTGCAGGCAACTGATCGTCGGCCTGGTGATGCAAAGGCTGTTCAACATAATCGCAGCCACGCTCCTTGAGCCATAACATCATGGATTGCGCGCCCGCCAGGTCCCAGCCGCCGTTCGCGTCGACCCTTAGCGTTACAGCATAGTTGCGTGCGGCCTCTTTCACCGCTGCATACATTGCCTGGTCCGCCTCCAGACCTTCGGGACTGCCGAGCTTCACCTTAAGATAGCGTGCGCCGGTGCGCTGGATAACCTCCGGAACCCGCTCTCGCACGACTTCGGGGGGCAGAATCCCAATCGTTACCGACGTTGCCACGGCACGGTGCGGCAGCCCCAGCAGCCGGTACAGTGGCTGTCCCGCCCGACGAGCCAGGTGGTCCCACAGGGCGATATCAACGGCCGCCCAGGCGCACGGCGCAACCTGAGCCTCCCGCGCAGCCCGCCAGCCATCGAACGGATTATCCAAGGCTTGTGGATGTGTTTTTAAAAAAGTGCTTATCTGATCCTGGCAATCCTGCGCGGTGTCGGCACCCGTGAGGCGACCGGGGGCAGCCTCACCTAGGCCAGTCACGTTCTGGTCGCTGACGTTAACGAAAAGATTCACTGACCCAGCACTTTCGCCGCGACTGATACGCAGCGGGTAACGCTTTGTCAATGTAACTTGGTGATAACTGATATCCAGGTGATTCTCCTTAGGTAGCCTACGGCGGTATTGGTATTGTTGGCCACCGGTATGGGCGCAGTGGATATTAGTGGGGTTAAAGGACAAAAAAAAGCCCCCGCCGCAAGGCAAGGGGCTTTATTCGGGCATTCAGCCAGAAACCTAACTGCTGATTGCTATACCTTAGATGATATCCATGATCCATGGTAAATGGATTGACCTAGGTTTTCGGATCAATCGCCCAGGCCAGGCGATCCACAGTCCGCCGCGGATTCATGAACGGCCAGGTCGGCTCGTAGAACTTGACCTTTATTCCCTTGTTGACCCGGCTGGCATACAACTCGCTCTGAACGAAAAGCTTAAGAGCGCTGTAAACGTTAGCATTAACCAGCGATGTCGGGCCAAAATCAGTGAACACACGCAGATGCTGCACCAGCGCTTCAAGCCTTTCCTCGGAATTACCCAGTTTCAGGTAATACCCTTTCGCCTTGGCAAAATTGTGACAGTTGGGGCCGGCCACATCGCAGGCCGGCTCGGCAACTGCGATCGAGGCAACCAGGTCCAGTGTCATCACCGCAATCAATGTCGGTGCAAAAAATGCTTCCAGTGTTTAATGGGCTTATTTGCAAAACATTTTTTATAAGGAAAATCAAATATTGGTATCTTCCTAAACTCTTTCAAGAACTACTCGCACTGAAATCAGATATTCAAAGGGTTATCACTTTTTCTCCTTTTTCCTAGTTAGTTACATATTTCCCGCTCTAACTGAATACCTTTGTCTGTCACACTCGCGTTTACCCGGACTGGCTCTATCTCGTTAAACCACGGTCACCGAGAGCGAACCGACCCCATCAATCACACCATCTAGAGTATCGCCAGAGAGCACCGGGCCCACCCCTGCTGGCGTGCCAGTAAAAATCAGATCACCGGGTACCAGCAGAAAATACCGGGACAGTTCACTGATGATCTCGGGGACTTTCCAGATCATCTGCGCGAGGTCGCCCGACTGGCAGAGCGCGCCGTTTCTTTGCAAACTAATTACCCCGTCCTGAGGGTGGCCAATGCTCGAAGCCGGTGTGATCGCTGAGCATGGCGCCGAGCCCTCAAAGGCCTTGCCAATCTCCCAAGGACGGCCCTGGCGCTTCATCTCGCCCTGCAGGTCGCGTCGCGTCATATCCAAACCCACCGCGTAGCCAAAAACATGGTCCAGCGCCGCGTCAGTTGCAATCTCGAAACCGCCAGATTGCAAAGCCACTACCAGTTCGATCTCGTGCTGTACATCATTGCTGAGTGCGGGATAAAGGAATTCACCCCCGTCACTCACAAGATTGTCCGGGTTTTTCTGAAAAAAGAACGGTGCTTCGCGATCCGGGTTGTGACCCATCTCTACCGCATGCGCTGCGTAGTTGCGCCCGACGCAGTAAATCCGATGAACTGGGAAAAAATCAGGCGTACCAACTATCGGCAAGCTTGCCTGCTGTAACGAATGTATAGCGCCAACCACGTCATGCCTCCTCATTAGAGTTTGCACCGAAGTACTCTTGGTAACGTACCGAAGCCTCGGAACCAAAAAGTATCTCGCATACCTGCATCATTGCCGGACCGGCAAGTTCATCTTTGCTACGGGTCTGCATCAATAGCGTGCGCCGCCGTAGAAAGTCTTCAAGAGTGACGACCATCTCGCTATCGCGTACCAGCTCAAGCTCCCCTCGGGTGATGCCATCGGCCACCAGAATCACGTCTCGGGCATCCGGCTCATCCTCAAACTTCTCCACAAGTTTAAGCGCTCTTGAGTCATAGCAGCGCCATAGTCGTTCGGACTCGGCTTCACCAAAAACAATACCCGCATTCCTTAAGAGTCGCACTTTAGCCAAAAAAGCATCACGGATACGGGTGCCGCTCTCACCATACCAACGGCGCGTGCCACCTGGATCCACCACGTCCAAAGACAATACCGCATCACGGACCTCGGCCCCCACATCGAGACAATCAGTCAGTTTGCCGCCGTATATGCTAACGCACGCACGCCCGGCATGTGTTTCGATCACGTGCTTGCGTGACAACAAAAGAAAATCGCCCCCGACATCGCCTTTTTCCCGCGGGTCTACTGCCAGCGGCCTGACACCACAGCGTTCGTCTATCACGTCGTGGCGACTGAGTGGACTCTTTAGATCCAGACGCGCGTTAATGTTGCTCAATACGAAATCCCGGTCGGCCTCGTCAACGGACACGGTCGGTGTCTCGACCGGAGTATCGGTCGTGCCGATGCTGGCACGATTGCCCAGGGGAATCACAAAAAAAGGTCGGCCATCATCTGCATAAAAGGCCAACACCCGCAACTGCGCCGATAAGCGATCGGTGATCAGGTGAATACCCTTCGAAAGCACATGGCGCAAACCCGTCGCAACATTAGTGAGTCCGGCAAGCGGATCCGCAAAAGGCCCGGCCGCATTGACGATCACCCGCGCCCGGGTGTTCATCTTCCCACCATCCACACTGTCGAGAAGATCTACCCGCCAATATTCCCCACTACGCTGGGCATTGACAACGTTAAGGTAATTAACCGTGACACAACCAGCATCCGCAGCCCGGCGCACCAGCGAATAAACAAAACGGGCATCGCCGTCAACTAGCAGCGCATCAGAGTACTCGACCGCGCCCTGAGTCACGTCAGCATTGACGACCGGCTCAGCGCGTTTGAGTGCATCGCGCGATAAGAGACGCGGGATACGTGTCATGCAGTTACCCAGAAACCAATAAAGCCAGGCCCCCAACCAGACTGCCAGGCGCGAGCGTGGCGCCGTACGTGAGATAGCCGCCAAAAAGCGGGTCTCCCGCACTGCGGTCGGATAAGTGCGCATCAGCAGGTTACGACTGGAACAAAGGCGTCGCACCAAAGCGAACTCGAAGGTCTCGAGATACTTGATGCCACCCCAGATAAGATTGGAAGAACTCTGACTGGTGTAACCAGCAAAGTCGCGCGCGTCGACCAACGCGGTGCGCAAACCACGATGAGCCAACGCAGACGCCGAAGCCGCACCGTTGATGCCTGCACCAATCACCAGCACATCGAACTCACTGTCCTGGAGTTGTGATTTGTGGGTAGCGCGCAAACTCATACTATCAGGGTTGATTGTGGGTCAGGCGCACAAGAGCGTTACCGAGTGAAGGTAGTTCCAGACTGCCAGGTTAGGTAGGATAGGCGACCCGTACCAGTCAAAGGAACTGCAATACCAAGCGGATTATACTGAAGTGATCCAGACCCCCCTTCTACTCGCTATTGATCAAGGTACTACCAGTTCACGTGCGATCCTGTTTGATGCGAACGGCCGGCCACTTCAGGTCGCGCAAAAGGAGTTTTTCCAGCACTACCCTCACGATGGCTGGGTGGAGCACGACCCCCAAGACATCTGGTCATCTACGCTTGCTGTCATCCAAGAGGTGCTTTCACAGGCACAAGGCACCCTCGCCAGTATAGGCATCACCAACCAGCGCGAAACTACCATGGTATGGGATCGCGCCAGCGGTGAGCCCATATACAACGCAATTGTCTGGCAGGACCGGCGCACCGCAGATATCTGCAAGCGGCTGCGCGAGGATGGTCATGAAGTTGAAGTCAGCGCCCGCACTGGTTTGTTGCTGGATCCGTATTTCTGCGCCACCAAGATCGCCTGGATTCTCGATCACGTAGAAGGCGCCCGCCAGAGCGCCGAAAAAGGCGATCTGGCCTTTGGCACAGTGGATACCTTTTTGCTGTGGCGTCTGACCGGTGGCAAGGTCCATGCGACCGATGCAACCAATGCCTCGCGCACTTCGCTTTTTAACATCCACCAACAGGACTGGGACGAAACGCTGCTGACCCTGTTCAACATACCCGCATCCCTACTGCCGCAAGTGAAGGACAGTGCAGCAGATTTCGGCACCACTGACATCGCCGTGCTGGGCCAGTCCATCGCTGTCGGTGCGCTGGTGGGCGACCAGCAGGCCGCCCTGGTTGGCCAGGCCTGCCTTGCGCCAGGCATGCTCAAAAGTACCTATGGCACTGGCTGTTTTGCGATACTGAATACCGGCTCTGAAGCATTGACTTCACGCCATCGTCTGCTGACTACCGTTGCCTATCAGCTTGAGGGGGTTGCTACCTACGCACTGGAAGGATCTATTTTTATGGCCGGTGCCAGTGTGCAGTGGTTGCGCGATGAACTGGGTCTGGTCGACTCTGCAAACGAAACTGCAACTCTGGCAGCGGGGCTGGATTCCAATGAAGGGGTTTATCTGGTACCGGCGTTTACCGGGCTGGGCGCGCCGCACTGGGATCCCTATGCCCGGGGCACACTACTCGGTATGACCCGTGCCACCACCCCGGCACACATTGCGCGCGCTACGCTCGAAGCGGTCTGCTACCAGAGCGCCGAACTGCTTGGGGCCATGGCCGAGGATAGCGGCCAATCTCCCGAACTGCTACGCATCGATGGCGGCATGGCACGTAATGACTGGCTGGCGCAGTTCCTCGCCGATATCAGCGATACACTTGTCGAGCGTCCTGTTTTACTGGAGACCACAGCGCTGGGAGCGGCTCGACTGGCTGGGCTGCAATCTGGAGTTTTCAGTTCACTGAATGACCTTGGCGACATCTGGCGCGCTGAACGCACGTTCACGCCGCAAATGGATGAGCCACAACGCCAGACACTTCTCAGCACCTGGCGTCGCGCCGTCGCTTCGGCGGTGCTTTTTGCGCAGCCTAAGGACTAGCCCCTGGGGCCTTAATCACCCGCGTCGGCCAGGATCAGATCAGAGGCCTTCTCAGCAATCATGACCGCTGGCGCGTGGGTGTTACCAGACACCAACGTCGGCATGATTGAGCAATCCACCACCCGCAAAGCCGCCACACCACGTACCTTAAGTGTGCAATCCACTACCGCATCATCATCAGCGCCCATCCGGCAGGTACCGGAAGGATGAAAGATCGTAACCCCGGTATCGCGGGCAAATTCCAGTAGCTCATCGTCACGCTGCAGCGACAGACCAGGCTTGTACTCATCCACAATATAGTGAGTCAATGCCGGCTGGGCGGCGATGCGCCTGGCAACCCGCAAAGCGGCCACAATCGCCTGCTGGTCTTGCTCGGTCGAAAGATAGCCCGGATGCAACGCAGGCTTGGCAAAGGGGTCAGCGCTGGCAATCTCAAGGTGCCCCCGGCTGCTTGGGCGCAACTGGCAGACCGAGGACGTGAATCCTGAAAAATCGTGCAGCGGTGCGCCAGGCAGATCAGCCGACAGGGCTGCAAAGTGAAACTGGATATCGGGCCGATCAAGTTCAGCCCGGGTTTTGAGGAAGGCACCGGCCTGGTTGATGCCGACCGCCATCGGTCCACTACGCTGAAACACATACTGCAGGCCCATTCGCAACTGGCGCCACCAGCTGCGCATATCATCGTTAGTAGTCAGCGGCTGATTGCAACGGTGAATCACCCGTACCTGCAGATGATCCTGCAGGTTTTGTCCTACCCCAGGACGATGACACAGCACCTCCACACCATGCGCCTTGAGCAACGCAGCATCACCAACGCCTGAAAGTTGCAACAACTGTGGCGATTGCAAAGCACCGGCACTCAGAATAATCTCACGTCGAGCCAAAGCCCGCTTCTCTTGACCATGCTGACGGTAGACCACGGTATCAGCTCGGGTACCAGAGAACTCGAGTCGGCAAACATGGGCATTGGTTTCAATCGTCAGGTTGTGTCGTTTGCGGGCGGGCTTGAGATACCCTGTTGCGGTGCTGCAACGTCTGCCCTTCCAGGTGATCAGTTGGTAGGGGCCCGCGCCTTCTTGAGATGCACCGTTGAAGTCGTTGTTGGCCGGGTAACCGGCCTCAACGCAACCGGCAATAAAAGCCCGGGCCAACGTATTGGGGCGGTCCACATCAGACACCCCTTGCGGCCCGCGATCGCCGTGAAAGTCATCGGCACCGCGCTGATTACGTTCGGAGCGGATGAAATACGGCAAGACGTCATCCCAGGACCAGCCGGCGTTGCCAAGGGCGGCCCAGTGATCGTAATCCTCACGCTGGCCGCGCACATAGATCAACCCGTTGATCGCACTGGAACCACCCAGCACTTTTCCGCGTGGCCAGTAAATTGAACGACCGTTCACACCCGGATCGGGCTCGGTGTCATAGCACCAGTTGTAGCGTGGATGAAACATCGTCTTGGCATAGCCGATCGGGATATGCAGCCACGGGTAGCGATCTTTGGGACCCGCCTCGAGCAGCAATACCCGGTGACGACCACTAGCCGACAGACGGTTCGCCAGCACGCAGCCGGCTGAGCCTGCCCCTACGATGATGTAATCGAAGTCCATTGCCACGGCCAGCAACTATAACTTACGCTGATTCGGGGGGATTGCAGTAATAGTGTTCGTCGGTCAGGCAGCGGCTGATACGCCATTCGATCGGCTGAACGCGGTGACTGTAGGCGACGCACTCGATCTCCAGAAGCGGCGTACCCACCTCGACATGCAGGTAGCGCGCCTCGCTCTTGGTTGCGGTGGCAGCCCGCAGCCGCTCACGCTTACCGACAATGGGTACCCCGAACTCCTGCTCGTAAAAACGGTACACCGTATTCGGTAGATCGCGCGCTGACATCTTTTCCAGTCCCGGAAAAAGATCACTGGAGACGCATATTGTCTCGACTATCTTGGGCTCCAGATTGAGGTAACGTACCCGCAGGATACGAATCACCTGCTTGCCGGAGGCAAGTTCCAGGGAATCACGCTCGGTTCGACTGGCCTGATTGCTCGAAATCCTTAAGGTCTTGCTCTGGGGTAATTCACGCGCCCCATCACCGCGAAAGAGATGAAAAAATCCAAATGGAGTGTGCTCCGTGACCGCTGTACCCCGACCCTGGTGCCGGACCAACAATCCCTGTAACACCAGGTCATCCAACGCCCTTCTGATAGTGCCTTGGCTCACGTCAAATTCCTCAGCCAGTTTCGGTTCACTAGGCAACAACTCGCCGGGGCGCCAATGATCGCTGGCCAATCGGCCAAGCAATGCCTCTTTTATCTGTTCGTATAAGGGTATTTTTTCCAAAACTATGCTCTAACCTGAGGTTATTGGATTCTGGCCTTCCCCCCCAATTTGGCTCGCGGCGGGACTCAGCCCTGCTGATACTCGTTTCTCGACGGTTTTGACACGCCGGATAAATTAGGTTATAACACAATAAGGATTCTTATATAAGACTTACGGAATAACAATAAATGATTAAGGAGAATACTGTGAGCGGCCCGGCACCTGATTTTCTTGTCCACGATGCATGCGACGCCGTTGGGGTCGTTGTTGTCGAGGGCATCACCGCTGGCCAAACCCTTGAGGGCTGGATCATGGACAGCGACGAGACGCTGACAATGGCGATCAATGAAGCCATACCACTGGGCCACAAGTTTGCCCTGAAAGATCTCAAAGACGGCGACTCTGTCATCAAGTACGGAGAAGATATAGGGCGCACCATTGCCGATATCCCAAAAGGCAATCACGTCCATGTCCACAACCTTAAGACCAGTAAGTGGTAAGACATGAGTGATCTACATTTTTTTGGTTACCGCCGCGAAAACGGTCGGGTGGGTATACGCAATCACGTGGTGATCCTGCCGCTGGATGATCTTTCCAACGCGGCCTGCGAAGCGGTCGCCAATAATATCAAGGGTACTCTGGCGCTGCCGCATCACTATGGTCGATTACAGTTTGGCGAAGATCTGGAGCTGCACTTTCGCACATTGATCGGCACCGGCGCCAACCCGAACGTGGCTGCGGTCGTGGTCATCGGTATTGAGCCGGTGTGGACCGCTCGTGTGGTGGATGGCATTGCCCAAACTGGCAAGCCTGTCCAAGGCTTCGCCATTGAGCAGCACGGAGATATCGACACCATTGCTGCAGCAAGCCGCACAGCCAAAGACTTTCTACAAACAGCATCTGAACTGGGCCGTGAACAGTGTCCGATTTCCGATCTTTGGGTATCGCACAAGTGTGGCGAGTCAGATACCACCTCAGGAATGGGCGCCAACCCCACCGTCGGCAACTTTATCGACAAAACCGACGCAGTGGGTGTCACTAACTGCTTTGGCGAGACCTCGGAGATTACCGGCGCAGAACACCTCTGCCGGGAGCGGGCTGCTACCAAGGAGATTGGTGACAAGTGGTTTGCTACCTGGCAGGCCTACATGGATGAGGTCATCGAGCCCAACAAAACCAGTGACCTTTCCGACAGCCAGCCCACCAAAGGCAACATCGAGGGCGGCCTAACGACCATTGAAGAAAAAGCGATGGGTAATCTGCAGAAAATCGGCAAGAAGGCCTGTTACATCGACGTGCTGACCCCTGCTGAAACGCCCGACAAAGGGCCTGGCCTGTACTTCATGGATACTTCCTCGGCGGCAGCGGAGTGTGTAACTCTGCAGGCGGCAGGTGGATTTGCGGTGCATATTTTCCCCACAGGACAAGGCAATATTATTGGCAACCCGATTGAACCAGTTATTAAGGTCACGGCTAATCCGCGTACGGTTCGCACCATGGGCGAGCACGTAGATCTGGATGTCTCGGGCCTGCTGCGCCGGGAAATGAACCTTGACCAGGCTGGTGATGCCCTGATTGATATGGTACTTCGCACCTGCAACGGTCGTCTGACTGCGGCTGAGGCACTGGGGCACCGGGAATTTGTGATGACAAAACTATACCGAAGCGCATAGGCTACAGATAAGGGTGCGTCAACAAACGACTTTCAGCAGATAAAACTACGGGATACAGCTAAGACGATAACGGAATCGTGATGTTGGTTGAATAGACCCAGGACAGTTGATTTACGGCAAGTAATCACCGCTCATTTTGTTTCGCTCCTTTTGTTCGACACTATCTACCCTGATCAAGAGCTCTAACCTATGCAATACCTGAAAAAAGCTTCCAAATCCCCCACCACGGGTGAAGATGACACACGCAAAATCGTGCAGGATATGCTCGCCGATATAGAAGCGGGTGGCGAAGCAAAAGCGCGTGACTATGCTGAAAAGCTCGACCAATGGACCGGAGATATCGTCGTTTCAACCCAAGAGATTGAAGCCGCCGGGGCCAGTCTTTCGCCACAGGCACGGGCCGACATCCAGTTCGCCTATGAGCGGGTTGAGAAATTTGCTAAGGCACAGCTGCAAAGCATGAAGGAATTTGAGACCGAGTTGTCTCCCGGCCTGATCGCAGGTCAGCGTCTGATTCCGGTACAAACTGCAGGCTGTTATATACCTGGCGGACGCTATGCCCATATCGCCTCTGCCATCATGAGCGTGACCACCGCCAAGGTGGCTGGCGTTGGCCACGTGGTGGCCTGTTCACCCACGCGGGGCGATCAAGGCGTGCATCCTGCCATTTTATATGCGGCCGACCTCGCTGGCGCCGACACCATTTTGGCGCTCGGTGGAGTACAGGGCATCGCCGCGCTGGCCTTTGGCCTTTTCTCAGGACACCCGGCCGATCTACTGGTTGGGCCGGGTAACCGATTTGTGGCCGAAGCCAAGCGTATCCTGTACGGACGGGTCGGTATCGATATGTTCGCAGGCCCCACCGAGATTGCCGTCATTGCCGATGATTCAGCTGACCCGGACATCGTTGCGTCCGATCTTGCCGGCCAGGCAGAACATGGCCCTGATTCGCCTGCCTGGCTGATCAGTACCTCGCAGTCCCTCGCTGAAAAGGTGATCGAGAAGATGCCTGGCTGTATCGCAAGGCTTGGCGAACCCAATCGCAGTGCGGCAGAAAATGCCTGGCGCGATTACGGTGAAGTGGTCATCGCCGAGTCACGCGAAGAGGCGGTAAAACAAAGTGATCTGTACGCCCCGGAACACCTTGAGGTACACACCCAGGATCCGGACTGGTGGCTGAACCACCTCAGCAACTACGGCTCGTTGTTTCTGGGCGAAGAAACCACCGTGACTTACGGCGACAAGGCCGCTGGCCCCAATCACATCCTGCCCACCAAGGGTGCCGCACGGTACAGCGGCGGCTTGAGCGTAGGCAAGTTTATCAAGACCGTCACCTGGCAGCGCATGAACCGCGAGGCCAACCGTGATGTGGGCGCCGTAAGCGCAAGAATCTCCCGGGCCGAGGGGATGGAAGGCCACGCCTTATCCGGAGATGACCGACTACATAAGTATTTTCCCAAAGAGCGTTTTGAACTGCAGGCACCGTGAATGATTTAACGCAACCCCTGTTTGATCTTACGGGACGAGTTGCCGTGGTTACCGGCGCCAGCTCCGGTATAGGCCAGGCCATTGCCGGCTTCCTGGCCAAGGCCGGTGCCCGCGTTGTTCTGGTGGCCCGTCGCCGGGATCGACTGGATCAGACTGTAACTGCCATCGAGGCAGCCGGCGGTGAGGCGGCTGCTGTGGGTGGCGACCTTGCCAAGCGCGACCAGCTCCTGGATATCGCAAGCAAGTGCCGGGAGGTTTTTGGTCACCCTCACATCCTGGTTAACGCGGCCGGCATTAATCTGCGCCAAGTGGCTGAAGATGTTACAACGCGTAGCTGGGATCAGACTATCGAGCTCAATCTGTCGGCGCCGTTTTTCCTTGCCCGCGAGTTGGCTGAGGGGATGAAAGAAACAGGCTATGGGCGCATCATTAATATCGCGTCACTGCAATCGGCCCGCGCCTTTCCCGGCGGTATTGCCTATGGCGCATCCAAAGGCGGTGTCTGTCAGTTGACACGGGCCATGGCCCAAGCCTGGTCCCCCAACGGCATTACCTGCAATGCCATCGCCCCAGGATTTTTTCCCACCGACCTGGCGGCACCGATTTTCGATGATGACGAGCGCCGTGCCTGGGCCGCAGAACAAACAGCGATAGGACGCAACGGCGAGCTCGAGGACCTTGCAGGCATCAGCGTCTTCCTAGCGGCCCCGGCCTCAAGCTACATCACCGGGCAGACAATCTTTGTCGACGGCGGCTTCACCGCAAAATAGATCACCCAATGCAAGCCCTGGTTTATACCGCAAACGAGCAGATGACCTTCCGTGAAGAGCCGGATGCACAGTCGATCGGCCCGGGCGAAGCGCTGGTTCAGATCGAGGCCGTTGGCATCTGTGGCTCTGACATGCACGCCTACCTCGGCCATGACCCGCGCCGGGTTCCACCGCTGATTCTGGGACATGAAGCGGCAGGGATTGTGCTCGAAGGCACGGATGCCGGACGTCGCGTAGTACTCAACCCTTTAATTACCTGTGGCCATTGCGATTACTGTCTTGACGGGCGCCAGAACCTGTGTCCCGAGCGTGACCTCATCGGTATGTACCGCCCAGGGGCATTCGCTGAACGTATCGCTATCCCCAGAACTAACCTCATCGATATTCCGTTGGGCATGGACGCGGCTGCGGCTGCACTGACCGAGCCGGCGGCGACTGCTGTACATGCGGTCAATCTGGCTGGCAGAGCCCTGGCACGACCGATCAACGAGGCAAAGACACTGGTCATCGGCGGCGGCTCGGTGGGTCTTTTTGCCGCGTTAGCGCTTCGAGACCAGGGGGCAACCGAGATTATGCTGGCAGACACCAACCCACTGCGCCGGGACGTCGCGACACGCGTTGGCACAGCCGTAGTGATTAACCCGGTGGATCAACCTGCACCCAAGTCATATTTCGACCTGGTTATCGACGCAGTCGGGGGACGTGCTTCGCGCCAGGGTGCGGTAACCGCTGTGGCGCCAGGCGGCGTGATCATGCATATTGGACTGCTGGACAGCGATGAGAGCCTGGATATTCGGCGCATCACGCTACAGGAAATCACGCTGATCGGAACCTATACCTACACCCCAGTTGATCTTCGCGCAACTTTGGCCAAGCTGCATTCGGGTGCATTTGGCTCGCTCGACTGGATTGACCAGCGGCCACTGGGCGATGGCCCAGCCGCCTTTCAGGAACTGCACGCCGGCAAGTGTGCAGCGCCTAAGGTGATCCTACGCCCCTGAGGGTCTGGCAGGCTATTAAGACTAGCCTCGGGCGGGAGTTCCTAGTCGGTTTCGAAGCCGTAGAAGGTCTCGTTAAGGTAAGCGATGATGTCGTCGACTTCGTGCTCGTTCAGCCCGGCACTGGTCTGCTGATTACAAAACGCGACCTGACCCATCAGCCCCTCAATGCTTTGTACCCGGCGGGTATCACGGGTATATACGCTATTGCCGTCGTCGCCAAACCTGCTGACATGGCAAGCGGTGCAAAAGTTGTCGTGCAACGGTTTGCCGTCCTCGGCCTCCCCTGGCAGCAGCGCTGCCGCGGGTATTGAAACAGCCAGCAAGGCGCCGGCCACCAGCATTGTACGAAACACCTTCATATCAGCCCTCTCCAGGTAATACCGGGCTCATTGTACCCGGCTACTATCGCTGACACTTTAAACCAGGATGCAATGATCCGGTAATCAATCCAATGCAAGCACAAGGGGGGAATGCAGATCGTACTCGATCAGATTCTCACCGGCGCCGCCTCGGTCAATCACCAGAAAATCCTGCTTCCCAGACAATACCAGCAGCGGGTGGTGCCAGGTACCGGGGTAAAAATTTACCCCCTGATCACCTTCCGCCAGAAAAACGTTGAGGTCCTGCGACTCGACTCGTTCACCAGCCGCTGCGACGGCAACCAGATACGGATGTCCATGTAGCGGCATAAAAAGCTGCGAGCCCAGCGGATGCTTTTCCATCATGCGGATTATCAGCGGCGCTGGATATGGCGTAGCGCGAAAAATATTTACCAGCGCACGGCCACCCTCGGCTCCCACATCCACTGCGGCAAGATCATGAAACCGGGTCGAGGTGCCCTGGTTGATCATTAACGCACTGCTTTGACGCGCCTCGATCACATCACCAAAGGGCGCGAAGCGTTGCGCGGTCAATGGCTGAGGTGTGATGGATTCCACGGGACTTATTTAACGTTGCAAACGGCCATACACCCGGAAGCGACTGATGCCGCCATCGGGAAAGATATTCAACCGTACGCAGTTAACCGCACCGATATCTCGAAGCACACTTTGATCAAAGAAATGCTGGCGGTCCATCTCGAGTTTCTGTGGTGGCATCAGCTCCGGCCAGTTTTCGGCTGCGATACCAAGCGCCGCATCATCAAGCCCTTCGGTCAAGGCTCCCTGAATAGAGCATTGATCCGGATAATTGCCCTTGAAATGCGCCGTGTCCACTTCCACCCGCTCGATCACACCGGGCGCACCGAGGCGCACCAGAATCCAGTCGTGGCCGGGCTCTCGCCGACGGCGCGTTTCCCAGCCGTCGCCCATATTGATACCCCGCCCCGGGATCAAAATGACCCAGGGATCACCATAGTGTGCATCGTTAAAGCCGGCAATGCGCCCGCCGTTGGCAATCGCCGAGAGCTCCAGCACTTCACCCGGATCGGCGCCTAACCTGTTCGCCAATGGCTCGCCATAGACCCGCAGCCGCGCAACCCCGCCGTCGGGAAAAATGTTGAGGCGCAGGTGGCTAACCGGCTGGGCATCGGCTATCGCGCAGTAGTGATGGCTATCCGGGCCCAGGTCGGTGCGGCCATGCAATTCACGCCAGTTAAGCTCATCGACTGGCGTATCATGGTCACTGTCAGCGGCTTGAAGCGAAGCCTGCGGTGGATAGTTGCCGGTGAAATGCCGGGTATCGATATCTACGCCACGTACGATCCCACGGGTCCCAAGGCGTATCACCACATGATCATGGCCACCGCCGCGTCGGCGTCGGCTTTCCCAGCCATCCATCCATTTGCCGTGATCGTCAAACTTATCGGCAACAAAGGCCGGTTCGCTGTCGTGCAGTAACCGTTCTTTTGGTGCGAAAAAATCATCGCTGGTCTCAAGGGCCTCACCGCCCAGTCGTGGTGATGCCAGGTTCACCAGGTGGCGAGCAAATTCAGGTATATCGGTTGCTTGACTCATGTCCGGGATAAATCCGTTTCGGTGAAAAGTGTCTCCATTCGAAGCCGTGCAATCTGGTGCACCTGCCCCAGCGCCTCATCAAATTCCACATCCACATCGTTGTCAACCCGTCTTTGGAAACACTCGAGTATTTCATCGCGGTGATACCCCCGCACGGCGAGGATAAAGGGAAAGCCAAACTTACGGGTGTAACGCTCGTTCAAGTCCGTGAATGCCGCGTATTGCTCGGTTGTACACCGATCCAGACCGGCAGCCGACTGCTCAGCCAACGAAGCGCTGGTCAATTCGCCGGACACGGCCAGGCGCCCGGCAAGATCCGGGTGAGCACAAAGTAGTGCGAGTTGTAACTCGCGACCGGCCTGCTCGACGATATCAACCATGGCTTGTGACAAGCCCAGTGCGCTATCGGCCAACCGTGTGACTCCGGTATCAAAAACCTGCTCTGCGATCCACGGCGACTGCTCATAAACACCACCAAATCGGGCAACAAAAGTATCCCGGTCCATCTGGCTGGGAACGGCTGTCATTGCACATCCGCGGGAAACTTTGCCCGCCAGTGGCGGGCGACATCGATGCGCCGGCAATACCACACCTTATCAAAGCGCCGGGTGTGCTCGATAAACCGGGCAAGTGCTGCGAGCCTGCCCGGCCGTCCGATAAGACGACAGTGCAATCCCACCGACATCATTCGCGCGGTGGTCTGCCCTTCCGCATACAGTGTATCGAAGGCGTCGCGCAGATAAGTATAGAACTGCTCACCACTGTTAAAGCCCTGGGGACTGGCGAAACGCATATCGTTGTTGTCCAGCGTATAGGGCACAACCAAGTGAGCCTGGTCATTGATGCGGGTCCAAAACGGCAGGTCATCGTTGTAATCATCTGCGTCATAAAGAAACCCGCCTTCGGCGGCGACCAGCGCACGCGTCCTCTCGCTGGTGCGACCGGTATACCAGCCAAGAGGGCGCTCACCGGTTAGTTGACTGATGATCTCGATCGCTCGGTGCAAGTGCTCGCGCTCAATGTCCTCGGGTACGTTGCGGTAATCGATCCAGCGGTAGCCATGCGAGCAGATTTCGTAGCCTGCCACCATAGCGGCGTCAGCGACCGCCGGGTTACGCTCAAGAGCCATAGCCACACCAAACACCGTAATAGGAATCTCGTAACGGGCAAACAGATCAAAAAGACGCCATACCCCAACCCGCGAACCATATTCATAAATAGATTCCATGCTGGGGTGTCTTTGACCGGGCCACGGTGATGCCCCGACGATCTCTGAAAGAAAAGCCTCGGAAGCCTCGTCCCCATGCAACACGCAGTTCTCTGCGCCTTCTTCATAGTTGACCACGAACTGCAACGCAATCTGTGCACCCCCCGGCCAATCAGCCTGGGGCGGGGTGCGGCCGTAACCGACCAGATCGCGAGGATATGTGGGATGTCCGTTCATGTGTTGTTCCGGCGAACCATCTTGTGCCTTACATCTGTTGTGTCGGGAATATTAACTGAGACTTTGAAGAAGATTTCACGTTATTATCAAATATTTGATGAAAGCGTTTAAGGCAGGCTAATACTGACGATAGCGCTCCTCTATGTGATACTGCATCGCGTCATACGGCGCCCGCAGCACCCATGGCGGGAGTGTTGAGCCGCTATTTTGCACCCCAACCGCCACCGAAGGAGGAGTCCATGGGCAAACTCACGACCCATGTTCTGGATACGGCCACCGGCCAACCTGCCGCCGGCATGAACTGGATACTTTATCGTATCGACGACCCGCTCACCGAGATTTGCCGGGGGCGCACCAACGCCGATGGGCGCAACGACGGGCCCGTTCTGGAAGGTGCGGCCTTTAACTGCGCAATCTACGAATTCCATTTTGACGCGGGGGAATATTTCCGCAAGTGTGGTGTTGAACTGGCGGATCCAGCGTTTCTGGGTACGGTAGTCATCCGCTTTGGCATTGCCCAAGCGCAGGCCAACTACCACGTGCCGCTACTGGTTTCCCCTTACGGCTACAGCACCTACCGCGGCAGCTGACGGGTCTGCCCGAACAGCCTATGACAACCGCACGATCTACATTTCGCTGTCTGCTTGGGGACCAGCAAATTGCACTGGATGCCTTCGATGGGCAGCAAACACTGCTGGATTTCCTACGGCTCAACCAGGGGCTGACCGGCACCAAAGAAGGCTGCGCCGAAGGAGACTGCGGCGCCTGCACAGTATTGTTGGGTCGCATGGAAAATAACCAGCTGCATTACCAACCGGTTAACGCCTGTATTATTCCACTCGGTACAGTCGATAGCACCCAAGTACTTACCGTCGAGCACTTGGCTGACCCACAACCTCACCCGATTCAGATCGAGATGGCCAAAGCCCATGGCTCTCAATGCGGCTTTTGCACCCCGGGGTTCGTGATGAGTCTGGCCGCGCTGCATTATGCTTGTGATACCGATGATTTTTCGATTGATCGCGACACCCTGAACGACGCTCTTGCGGGCAACCTGTGTCGATGCACTGGATACGGCCCGATCATCACTGCCGCGCAACAAGCCCTTGCACAACCCATTCCCGATCATTGCCGGTCACTGCAGGCGCTGGGAATTCAGACACTGAGCCAATGGGCGAGCGACGATACCTATCTGCAAACAAAGGGTGCAGCCAATATTTATGCCGCGCCGACCAGCCATGCAGACCTGGCTGAACTGATGCGAGCCCTGCCACAGGCGCAACTGATTGCCGGCGCTACCGACGTTGGTCTTTGGATCACCAAACAGCACCAGCGATTCGACCACATTATTTACCTGGGCGAGGTTGCCGAACTGAAGCGAATTCATCGAACCGACCAGGAGGTGCAAATAGGCGCCGCGGTAACCTTGGCGCAGAGCCTGGACACACTGCAAGATCTCGCACCAGACCTAGGAACCTTGCTGCATCGTTTTGGCTCGCGTCAGGTCCGTGCCCAGGCTACCCTTGGTGGCAACATCGCCAACGGCTCGCCCATCGGCGATCTTGCCCCGGCCTTGATCGCGCTGGACGCAACCTTGCACCTGGTGGGCCCAAACGGCGAACGCACCATGGCGCTGGAAGATTTCTTCATCGATTATGGTCATCAGGATCTGGCGACTGGAGAAATCATTCGCATGATCGCCGTGCCGATACATGGCCATGAATATTTTCACTGCTGGAAGGTATCCAAACGTTTCGATCAGGATATCAGCGCCGTATGCGGCGCGTTTAATCTGCAACTCGATAACGGTATCATCACCAGCGCGCGAATTGCCTTCGGTGGAATGGCCGGAACCGTGCAACGCGCGCGCCAATGCGAGAATGCGCTGGTCGGGAACAGTGCAGATTGCTCGGCTCTTGATCCTGGCGCGAATGCCCTGCAACAGGACTTTGCCCCTATCACCGATGCCCGCGCCAGTGCAAACTACCGGATCCACACAGCGCGCGGTTTGCTGGAGCGCTACCTGCGTACCATCAGCGGTAATGCACCTGACTTGCTGTACCCGGCAAGCGCAATGCCAGTTTTGTCTGCCCATGGCTGAAACTTTAGCCCAAGGCCCGGGTGCTGCCCTTGCCCATGACAGTGCACTGAAACACGCGACCGGCGAAGCGCTCTTTATCGATGACATCCCGGTGGCGCAAAACACCTTACACCTTGCCGTGGGTAGCGCCAGCACGGTCTGTGGGCGCATCGAATCCATGGATCTTGGCGCTGTACGCAACGCCCCCGGAGTTATCGATGTTTTCTGCGCCAACGACATCCCGGGGCAAAATGATGTCAGCCCGTCGGGCCGCGGAGACGAACCCGTTTTGGCCGACACCGACGTGCGCTTTGACGGCGAACCAGTTTTTGCCGTGGTAGCAACCAGTCACCGCGCGGCACGTGCAGCCACTGTACTGGGCAAAGTACACATCGTCTCAGAAAAACCCATCCTGACCGTTGATGACGCGCTCCACCACCAGCGCTTCATCAGCGACGAGCAGTTGATGCAGCGCGGTGACTGGGAAAATGCCATGCACTCAGCGCCGTGCACTACCGCTGGCACACTGTATTGTGGTGGGCAGGATCACTTTTATCTTGAAGGCCAGGTATCGCTGGCCATTCCCCAAGAAGACGGCGACATGCTGGTGTACTGCTCGACCCAGCACCCCAGCGAAATCCAGCAGCACCTGGCCAAGGTGCTGGGCAAACCGGCCAACGCGATCACGGTCGAGGTCCGGCGCATGGGCGGTGCATTTGGCGGCAAGGAGAGTCAGGCGTGCCAGTGGGCGGCACTCGCTGCCGTGGCGGCGCAACGCAATGCCTGTCCAGTCAAATGCCGACTGGATCGCGATGATGATATGCGCATGACCGGCAAGCGCCATGACTTTCGCATCGACTGGAAAGTCGGCCATGATGCCGATGGCCGCATCCTGGCTGTGGATACCACCCTGGCCTCACGCTGTGGTTGCGCCCTCGATCTGTCCGACCCGGTAAACGACCGCGCCATGTTTCATGTGGACAACGCCTATTTTTTTCCAACGGTACGTATCCGCTCGCAGCGCTGCTTTACCAACACGGTATCCAATACCGCCTTTCGCGGCTTTGGCGGGCCTCAGGGCATGCTCGCCGGCGAACGCATGATCGAGGCCGTAGCGCGGGCCACCGGTCAGGATCCACTGACTGTGCGCAAGCGCAATTTTTACGGCGCGAAAGAACGCAGCCTGACCCCATACCACATGACGGTTGACGACTTTATTCTCGATGAACTGGTCACAGACCTTGAGGCTTCCAGCGATTACTGGCAGCGCCGTGAAGCGATTCGCGACGCCAACGCAAACAACCCGCAGGTCCTGCGTGGCCTGGCATTGACTCCAGTCAAATTCGGCATCTCCTTTACCGCCACCTGGTTTAACCAGGCAGGCGCTCTAGTGCACATCTATCGAGACGGCAGTATTCATCTAAACCACGGCGGCACTGAGATGGGACAAGGGCTCTTTATCAAGGTCGCACAGGTAGTGGCTAACGCACTGGCCGTACCCTTAGATCAGGTCAAGATAACCGCGACCAGTACGGCTAAAGTGCCCAATACATCAGCGACTGCGGCCTCATCCGGCGCAGATCTCAATGCGATGGCGGCGCTGAATGCTGCACGTACTCTGAAACGACGCCTCAGTGCCTTTGCCGCCCAGTACTTTGCGGTTGACGAGGACCAGGTACGCTTCAGCGACTCGACCGTACACGCCGGCGGTACCACACTATCTTTTGCCAAGCTGGTGGAGCTCGCCTACCTGGCACGGGTACAACTGTCGGCCACCGGCTTTTACCGCACGCCGAAGATTCACTACAACCGCAAAACTGCCAAGGGCCGCCCTTTTTATTATTTCGCCTACGGTGCTGCCGTCAGCGAAGTCGCTGTCGATAGCCTGACCGGCGAGAGCCGGGTGACAGCAGTCGATATCCTGCACGATGCCGGTCGCTCGCTGAACCCGGCCATCGACCTAGGCCAGGTGGAAGGCGGTTTTATTCAGGGCATGGGCTGGCTGACCAACGAAGAGCTGTGGTGGGATGACGCCGGTCACCTGAAAACCCACGCACCATCGACCTATAAGATTCCCACCTGCTCGGACCGGCCGGAGCGGATTGATATCCGATTGTGGTCACACGGTAAAAACGCCGAGGCGACCATTCATCGCTCCAAGGCGGTGGGTGAGCCGCCGCTCATGCTGGCAATCTCGGTTCACCAGGCACTGTCTGATGCGCTCTCAAGTATCAATGGCTACAGCACTGTGCCAGCGCTGGATACACCGGCAACGGCCGAGGCGTTGCTCTTTGCCATACAGGCCGAACGCCAACAGACCTCAAAAACCGGCGCGGGAGCGCAACCATGATCCGGGGTGCGCCGGGTCCGTGCGACTGGATCAATGCCGCGCTCGATACCGTGGCAAAGGCAAGACCGGCAGTGCTCGCCATTATCTGCGGTGAGCGCGGCTCTACCCCACGCGAAACCGGAAGCTGGATTCTGATCGGCGAGGCGCAATCCCTGGGCAGTGTCGGCGGCGGCGAACTCGAACGTACAATCATAGAGGCGGGCCAGGCAATGCTGGCGGGCAACGGCGACTGGATGCGATCGATTGTGCATTGCGTGCTTGGACCAGACATGCGCCAGTGCTGTGGTGGCACTCTGGAAGTTATGCTGCAACCGATCGATGCCAGTGCCAGCCTCTGGCTACAAAAGGCACGAACCATACAACACGTCGACAACCGGGCAAGCGTGCTCTTTGACAAGACACACACCGATATACCTCCATCGGTGATCGATGACGACAAGCCATCAACGGTCAGCGCAGACGCTGTGTTTATTTTGCCGCTTGCCGATCACCGGCCCGCTCTGGCACT
Source organism: Gammaproteobacteria bacterium (assembly GCA_014239255.1). Lineage (GTDB taxonomy): Bacteria > Pseudomonadota > Gammaproteobacteria > Arenicellales > UBA868 > UBA868. Next base: position 2,770 of record JAAZZE010000004.1, on the reverse strand, counting down.
GTTTGGTGCGGGTCACGTGAGCCGCGCCCTGTGCACGATAGCCAGTCAGTTGCCGCTTCGGGTATCCGTCTTTGACAGTCGTCAGGATCAGTGCGCGCAGGTACCGGTCGCTCCTAATATCGATGTTCACACACCGCATGACCTGTTACCGATAGCGCAGGACCTGAGGCATCATGATGCCGCGCTGGTCATGACCCACAGCCACGCTCTGGATTACGACCTGTGCCGTGCCCTGCTCACAAATACTGCGCTGCGCTATACCGGCCTGATCGGCAGCCAGGCCAAGGCGCGGCGTTTTCGCAAGGCTCTTAAAAAAGATGGCCTGACAGATACACAGATCGCGCGACTCACCAGTCCCATCGGAGCGGGTGCTCTGCCAGGCAAAGAACCAGGCGTAATTGCCTTGGGTGTACTGCCTGAGATTCTAAAAACCTGTCGCGTCACTACCAGGGAACCCGCCATCATGGTCCAGCAGATTGGGATTCAAAGGGCCGCCTCATGACCAAACCCGACCCAGCCAGCCATAGCGCTTTTATGGATCTTGCGGTCGAACTTGCTGGTCGGCATATGCGCGTCGGTGCCGGTGGACCATTTGGCGCACTCGTCGTGCACCAAGGTATTGTGATCGGGCGCGGCTGGAACCAGGTGACCTCGGGTAAAGATCCAACTGCACACGCCGAGATCAGTGCGATCCGCGATGCCTGCCGCCAACGCAACACCTTCTCGCTCGCCGGATCAGTTATCTACACCACCTGCGAGCCCTGCCCCATGTGCCTTGCTGCCATCTGGTGGGCACGTGTTGACACTATCTATTACGCCAGCACTCGGGATGATGCAGCCCGGATTGGCTTTGACGATGCGGCCCTGTACCAGGAGGTATCCCTCCCCCTAGACCAGCGACGACTGCCGCTGATACAACAGCCCAGTGATGAAGCAGCCCAGTTGATGCGTGAATGGATCGAAAAAGAAGATAAGATTCCCTACTGAAGCCGTGTCGATACTATTGGACAAAAAAAGAAACCCGCAGTGACCACACCAGCACTATTGCAACTGGAGGGCATCCGCAAAGAGTTTCCGGGGTGTCTCGCCAACGACGATATCAGCCTGGAGATCATCCCAGGTGAGATCCATGCCTTGCTGGGAGAAAACGGTGCCGGCAAAAGCACGCTGGTAAAGATCATCTACGGTGTACTGCGCCCGGATCGCGGACAAATGCACTGGCACGGAAACCCAGTTCAGATACCCCACCCCGCCGGGGCCCGTGCGCTGGGCATCGGCATGGTGTTTCAGCACTTCTCACTTTTCGAATCCATGACCACACTGGAAAACGTAGCGTTGGCACTGCCGCCCCAGGATCTCAACCAACTGCGGCAACGCCTGGAACAGACCGCGAATGATTACGGCTTAACACTGCACCCCGACCGGCACGTCTACGACCTTTCCATGGGTGAGCGCCAGCGTATCGAGATCGTGCGTTGCCTGCTGCAAAACCCCAGCCTGCTGATTCTTGACGAACCGACCTCTGTGCTTACGCCTCAGGAAACCGAAATCCTGTTTGCAACTTTGCGCACCCTTGCCGGCGAGGGCCGGTCCATCCTCTACATCAGCCATAAGCTTGAGGAGGTCCGCACCCTGTGTGACCGCGCCACCATATTGCGCGGCGGACAACGGGTTAATGAGTGCATACCGGCCAATGAAACCGCACATTCTATGGCCGAGAAAATGATCGGCCGGCGGGTGGAATCCACACCACGGCACACCGCCCCGTCGTCGCCTGAGATACGCCTGCAGGTAACCGATCTTTCGGTTCGCTCCGACCAGCCACACGGCACTCACATCAACAATGTCAGTTTTTCGGTACACGCCGGTGAGATTCTGGCCATTGCCGGTATTGCCGGTAACGGGCAGATAGAACTCATGGGCGCGCTGTCGGGTGAGATCGGCCCACCGCGCAGTGGCTCAATTCGCATGCTCGATACCGAAGCCGGCGCACTGACACCAGTCGCCCGCCGACAGCTCGGCGCCGTGTTTGTACCTGAGGAGCGCATCGGTCAGGCGGCGGTCTCTGACCTTAACCTGGTGCAGAACAGTTTTCTCACCTCGGCCGATCGATTGGGCTTTGTCTCGCATGGCCTGGTCAACTGGACCCAGGTTGAGCACTATGCCCAGGAGATTCTGCAGCGTTTTGACGTTAAGGCCGCAGGCACTGCGGCACTCGCCAACAGCCTTTCCGGAGGCAATTTGCAGAAATTTATCGTCGGCCGCGAGATTCTGCAGGACCCGCAACTACTGGTGGTTTCCCAGCCTACCTGGGGGGTCGACGCCGGCGCGGCGGCGGCAATCCACGAACAGATTCAGCGCCTGGTCGGCGCCGGCGCCGGGGCGCTGATCATCTCGCAGGACCTGGACGAGATATTTGCGTTGTGTGACCGCATCGCCGTCATCTCGCAGGGAACTCTGTCTGAACCGCAGTTGGCATCTGATATCACCACCCAGGAAGTCGGCCTGCTGATGGGCGCCAGCCGCAACCGTACGGAATCTTCCCATGCTGGCGCTTGAAGCCCGCACCACCCAGTCTGCGTCAGCCGCCTGGCTGTCGCCGCTGCTGGCCATGGCGCTAACCGGGCTGACCGGTGCCGTAATCTTTCTTGCCATGGGTAAAGCGCCCGGCATTGCGCTTTATATCTACTTTATTGAGCCGCTGACCTCCTGGTCCGGCCTGTCCGAAGTCGCGGTCTGTTCCAGGCGTTGCCGCAGTTGGTTGAGATCC
>JAAZZE010000049.1 GCA_014239255.1 Gammaproteobacteria bacterium | reverse complement strand
ACAGACTCCATCGATTAAACCCGCAAACGACAAGAATTCCCTCTGCCGCTAGAATCGAGTCTGCCTCGCGCAGGGCCGAGTGGGGTTCGTCCGAAAAGTCCAGAGTGTGAGGGAGGATAAGCAAATCGATAGAGCGCGCACTAAATGGAAGTGCCTCGCTTGCAGTGGTCAGAGTGCACTGGGGATTCGAAGCGCGGGTGCTTGGAGAATGGATGGCAAGCCCAAGGTCTACCTTTGAAAGAAAATCTTCTGGGCCAGGCCCCAGTTGCAGCCCTGTAGGGTAATAGGTGCACGGTATTAATTGAGAGCTTTTTTCAACTGCGGCTCGTGAAACAGCCTTTCCAAGAGGTCCATCAAACCAAGCCTTGAGTTCGGTGTGGGTGGCTAAGGCATCCGCACCGATGACCGCTGATCTAGACCAGTTTTTACGTGGCAACATTAAAGTACAAAATCCAAGGCGCACGGGAGACGGGCGATTCCAGGGAACCCACTCCGCCGGCGCCGTAGGTACGCAAGCGGACGGTGCAGTCTCGCGGTTTGTCAAATATTCTCACTATGTGTCACTTGTCGGAATTCGGCCAAGGCGAGAACCAGGTCTTCCCAGGTTTTCCCCTTGGCTTGTGGTGAACGCAAAAGATATGCCGGGTGATACGTAACCACCAATGGAGTGTTATAGGCAGGATACCGATGGACCCGCCCTCGAAGCTGGCCTATGGTCTGATCGACCCGAAGTAGCGCCTGGGCGGCAAAGCGCCCCATTGCAAGAATGATTTTAGGCTGAATAAACTTGATCTGTTGATGCAGGAAAGACTCACACATGCTCACCTCTTCGCCAAATGGGTCCCGGTTATCGGGTGGCCGACACTTAAGAACGTTAGCAACAAAAACCTCATTGCGCGAAAGATCCATACTGAATAGCATTCGATTCAGTAATTGGCCGGCCCGCCCTACAAAGGGTAGCCCCTGTCGATCCTCCTCAGCGCCCGGCGCCTCACCGACCAACAGCCAGTCCGCTTTAGGATCTCCTTTTCCGAAAACTGTTGTTTTCCGAGTGGTATGTAGACTGCACTTCATGCAATTACTTACCTGTCGCTGTAATGAGGTCCAATCCGAAAGTGACGCTTTTCCTGGAGACCCTACATCGCTCGAACCTGGTTCGACATGTTGACTAGCAAGAACGCGCGTGCCGGCCGTCACGGACCATGGTGTTAACCCCATCTCCCGCAGATACTGGGACCGACTCCTCATCGGTCTGGTTGCTTAAACGGTTTCGCCACTTTGCGGATTAAATCGTTGCGGGCTCAATTGCAACTTATTGAGGGCATTTATATATGCCTTCACCGATGCAACAACGATATCTGTATCGGTACCTTGCCCGTTAACGATACGTCCGTTTTCCTGTAGCCGGACACTGACTTCGCCTTGTGAATCGGACCCTGCTGTAATGGCATTAACCGAATAGAGTAGAAGTGCTCGATCTCCAGGCACAATGTCGTCAACCGCCCTAAAGGACGCATCCACCAGACCATCGCCGGTTGTCTTCGCGGTCTCTTCAGAACCGGCCTTCTCAAGGGTCAATTCAGCTACCGGAGCATCGCCCGTCTGGGAAACGGTTTTTAATGAAACAAACCGTAGCGTTTCGTCGCGTTGTGAAGCGGCGCTATCCCCGGCCAAAACTTGAAGATCATCATCAAAAATCTCATGTTTTTTATCGGCCAACTCTTTAAACCGGTCGAACGCCAGATTCAATTCCGCCTCGCTCGAGAACTCGATATCCAAAGCAACCATACGCTCCCTGAATGCATTCCGACCCGAATGTTTTCCAAGCACAATCTGATTGGCGCTCCAGCCGACGTCCTCGGCACGCATGATCTCGTAGGTATCACGCTGCTTCAGCACGCCATCCTGATGTATCCCCGCCTCGTGAGCGAATGCGTTAGCACCAACGATCGCCTTGTTTGGCTGCACCGGGAAACCTGTAATGTTGGAAACCAGACGACTGGCAGCAAGAATGTGGGTGGTATCGAGCCTGCTATCACAGGGGAAAAAATCCTGACGGGTACGCACCGCCATTACGATCTCCTCAAGAGAGGCGTTCCCGGCCCGCTCGCCGAGGCCGTTGATCGTACATTCAACCTGCCGGGCGCCAGCCTTAACGGCAGCCAAGGAGTTCGCAACCGCGACACCCAAATCGTTATGACAGTGGACCGAAAATACTACCTTATCGGCATTCGGAATCCGGTTCATCAATCTTGCGAACATCTCGCCGAACTGCTCAGGCATGGTGTAGCCGACTGTGTCGGGAATGTTTACGGTACTCGCACCAGCATCGATCACGGCCTCAAATATTCGGCAAAGAAAATCCTCATCCGATCGACCAGCATCTTCTGCTGAAAACTCGACATCATCAGTGCTGGCTCGGGCCTGCTTAACAGCTGCTACAGCTTTCTCGAATACATCTTCAGGCGACATCCGTAGCTTGGCCTGCATGTGAATTGGAGAGGTCGCAATGAAGGTATGAATCCGCGAAGCGCGGGCCCCACGGATCGCCTCAGCGGCGCGAGACACATCGCCTGGATTCGCTCGAGCCAAGGCGCAAATACGACTATCCCCTATTTGGCTCGCAACCTTTTGAACGGCCTCGAAATCGCCCACGCTGGCGGCAGGGAACCCGGCTTCAATCACGTCGACTCCCAGTTTTTCTAGAATGCGTGCGATACGCACCTTCTCGTCCACTGTCATCGAAGCGCCCGGGCTTTGCTCCCCGTCTCGCAAGGTGGTGTCAAAAATAATTAGTTCGCTACTCATGCTCAACTCTCCAAAGCTGGTATTGTGTTTTCAGCTGAAACAGCAACGGATAACCCGGAATCATAGCCGTTCGCTTTAGCAGCGGCGGCTGTGATAGTGCGGAGTGATAAATGGTTGAGAAGTTAGTGCGCCAAACGGCGCAGCAGAATCTGAAGAGCGTGGCTGGTCAGCAGGCGCGTGCCGCGTCGCAGCCGTCCTGTGATTGGTGCGAAGTTTCGAGGGAAAAACCGTGGTTGCATCACGCCATTATACCGCGTCCCCCTTTTAGGGCAAAGCCTCATAAGCACCAGGCCCTGCGCAGCCGTTAATTCAATTGCCTCATGCTAATTAGACATCTTGTCTCGAGCCGATCCTGACTCCGAATCGTACGATTCCGATTCATCGTTTGACGGTGCAAAAACCTTTTCGCCGGTGCGACGTTTTAGAGCCCAAGTAACGATTCCCGAAACCGCGTAGGAGCTAAACGCCAAAAAAAGAACCCGGGGCGGATCAAACGAGATTAGAACGAATACCAGGACCAATACCAAAACCGCCATAAACGGGACTCGGTGTTTGAGGTCCAGATCTTTGAAACTGCGATAAGGCAAACTGCTGACCATAGCAAGGGAAAGCAAAAACATGGTTGCCAACCCAGAAGTTGTGTACGGGCCTCCGGAAAGTTGGTAACTATCTGCAACCCAGATACTGGCGGCTAGAAGAACCGCGGCTGCAGGACACGGCAAGCCGTGAAAGTACCGTTTGCTAGAATTTTCCTGAGTGTTAAAGCGTGCCAACCTCAAAGCGGTAGTTGCAACATAAATAAATGCTGTCAACCAGCCAATTTTTCCGAGATCTTTCAGTCCCCATTCAAAAAGGATCAAGGCCGGAGCCAATCCGAAAGCGACCAGATCTACCAACGAATCATACTCTTTGCCGAAATCACTTACGGTATTAGTCATCCGTGCAACACGGCCATCCAACGAGTCAAGCACCGCGGCGATAATCACCGCAATTGCGGCATTCTCAAAGTTGCCAACCGTTGATTGAATAATGGCGTAAAAGGCCGCCAATAGGCTCGCTGTGGTAAAAAGATTCGGCAGTATATAAATCCCCTTTGGGGGTTTATCTGTCGACTCCAGGGGCGTGACCTTCCGAAAATTAGTCATGGCTTGTCGAACGCAGGTAGGTAAGCAATGATATCACTGCCCGACAGGACCCACTTACCAAGACTAACAGCCACACGGCTTTGCGGGGGCAGATACAGGTCGACCCGTGAGCCGAACCTTATAAACCCAAATCGTTGACCACGTTGAACTGGGTCGCCAACATCCACGTAGGTCAATATCCGCCGTGCGATCAAGCCGGCTATCTGAACGCAACTGACATCAAAACCATTATCCGTATGGATACTGATTGCGCAGCGTTCATTTTCTTGAGAGGCTTTATCCAGTTCGGCGTTAAAGAACCGCCCGGGATGGTACTGCCGTTGGGTGATATCGCCGCTCACCGGAATACGATTTGAATGAACAGAGAATATATTCATGAAGATGCTGATTTGGATTGCCTTAGCACCGCTGAACGGATCTTCGCCGGGTTCGATGCTTACCACCCGGCCATGGGCGGGCGCCACAACTATCCCGGGCTGTATGGGAATGATGCGCTTTGGATCTCGGAAAAACTGGATAATCAGCAGGCAGACAATCCACCAAGGGAGTGCCCACCAAAGCCCGGCCAGCGCGTGTATGGTCGTTGCGACTCCCAGAGCGATCGCAATTCGAGTCCAACCCTCTCGGGCAATCACGTCCTAACCCGTCTCGAGGCGACAGCGGTTGTTAGTGCCCCAAGTCGCGCAACTCAGTTGCGCTCCTTGTCGACCAGTTTACCTTTTTGAATCCACGGCATCATGCCACGTAGGTTCGCACCGACCGCCTCTATCTGGTGCGTTTCGCCCTGCTCTCGCAACCCATTAAACCGCTTACTACCAGAGCGGCTTTCTGCCATCCACTCGTTGGCAAATTTGCCGGACTGTATCTCGTCAAGGATGATTTTCATTTCCGCCTTAACTTCCGGAGTGATGACCCGAGGCCCCCGAGTGACATCACCATATTCTGCGGTATTGGAGATGGAATAGCGCATATTCGCAATTCCGCCTTCGTAGATGAGGTCAACGATCAATTTGGTCTCATGCAGGCATTCAAAATAGGCCATCTCAGGTGCGTATCCGGCCTCGACCAAGGTTTCAAATCCGGCTTGTATTAACGATGTCAAGCCGCCACACAAGACCGTTTGCTCCCCAAACAGGTCGGTCTCGGTCTCTTCCTTATAAGTCGTTTGGATAACCCCGGCACGCCCGCCACCAATGGCACTGGCGTATGAAAGTGCTGTTTCACGGGCGGTACCGCTCGGATCCTGCTCTACCGCGATGAGACAGGGCACGCCACCCCCTTCGGTGTAGGTTGATCGAACCAGGTGCCCAGGTCCTTTGGGTGCAATCATGATTACGTCAATTTCAGGGCTGGGTTCGATAAAACCGAAATGCACATTAAACCCATGAGCAAACGCCAGCGCGGCGCCGGCCCTAAGGTTGGGGGCAACGGACTCCGTATACAGATCTGCCGCCAGTTCGTCCGGTACCAGCATCATCACTATATCGGACGATGCAGCGGCCTCACTGACTGAAGTGACTTTCAAGCCTGCTTTCTCGGCCTTACTCCGGGAACCTGAGTCCTCGCGCAGACCTACAATCACATCGACTCCGCTGTCGCGAAGATTGTTGGCATGAGCATGTCCTTGGGAGCCGTATCCGATCACGGCGACGGTTTTGCCGGTAATGATTTTCAGATCGGCATCGTTGTCATAAAAAACCTTCATTTTGGCGCTTCCTCTCAATACGCTGACTTTTATAGATTAATGAATCCGTGAGCCTATAAACGCAAGGCCCGATCACCCCTGGCAATTCCGGACACCCCGCTGCGGACTACTTCATAGATCTCTGCCGAAGGCAAGGCGGCTACAAACGCGTCGAGCTTATCACCTGGGCCGGTGAGCTCAATAGTGTAGGTTTCCTCATCGACGTCGATAATACGCCCGCGGAATATATCAACTAGTCTTTTAATCTCCTCGCGGTCTGTCCCTTGGGCGCGAACCTTCAGTAGTAATAGTTCGCGCTCTATATGTCGCCCCTCAGTAAGATCGAGTAAGCGAACCACGTCAATTAATTTATTGAGCTGTTTGGTAATTTGCTCAATCACCTCGTCAGAACCCCGGGTGACAATTGTCATGCGGGATAAGGACTCGTCTTCAGTTGGAGCAACCGTAAGGGATTCGATGTTATAACCCCGCGCCGAGAAGAGGCCGGCGACTCTGGATAAGGCGCCAGGCTCGTTTTCTACCAGCAAAGAGATGATGCGTCTCATCCGTCAGGCCAGTTCCCGCTCGGGCGGTGTCGAACCATCCGCGCTCGGCTTTAATACCATTTCGTTATGTCCAGCACCGGCAGCAATCATTGGATATACGTTTTCGCTCTGGTCCGTTATAAAGTCGAGAAAGACCAGTTTATCCGTGGCGGCAATGGCTTCGCGTAGCGCGTCCTCAACATCTCCTGGATCCTCAATTTTGACGCCGACGTGCCCAAAACTGGCCGCAAGCTCAACAAAATCCGGCAACGAGTCCATATATGAATGTGAGTAGCGCCGATCGTAGAAAAACTCCTGCCATTGCCGCACCATGCCCATATATCGATTGTTCAAATTAATAATCTTAAGTGGCAAATCGTACTGCTTACAGGTGGATAACTCCTGAATGCACATCATGATGCTGGCCTCACCGGTTACGCAAGCTACTGTGGCCTCAGGGTAGGCTAACTGGACACCCATGGCAGCAGGCAATCCAAATCCCATAGTCCCCAGCCCACCGGAATTGATCCAGCGACGCGGGTTACTAAAACCATAGTACTGCGCGGCCCACATCTGATGCTGACCTACATCCGAGGTAACGAACGCATCACCACCTGTAATTTCGTGCAATTTCTGGATTACGAACTGAGGTTTGATCACCTCTGAGCTGGTTTCGAACCCAAGTGAGTCGCGGCTTTGCCACTGTTTAATCTGCTCTCGCCATTTACCAAGACTCTCGGGATCTGGGTGATCCGCGCTCCCTTGGATCGCGTTCACCAGCTGCTCAAGCACTACCGAGGCGTCGCCCACTATAGGAATCTCTACCCGGACGTTCTTGCCAATCGATGCTGGGTCGATATCAATGTGGATGATCCTGGCGTGTGGAGAAAACTTCTTAAGGTCGCCGGTCACTCGATCATCGAAACGCACGCCTACCGCAAGCATCACATCACACTCGTACATCGCCATATTTGCTTCGTAGGTGCCGTGCATGCCAAGCATGCCCAGAAAATGAGGATGATTCGACGCCAGGCCGCCCAGCCCCATCAACGTATTGGTGCATGGGTACCCCAGTATATCGACCAGTGATGTCAGCTCAGCCGCCGCACCGGAAAGAATAATACCGCCACCAGAGTAGATCACCGGACGTTTGGCCGAAAGTAAAAGCTTAGCCGCACGGGAAATCTGCTTGGAATGCCCTTTTTTAACCGGCGCATAAGAGCGGATCCGCACGGTTTTGGGATAAAGATACTTGGTCTTATTCGCTGTGACATCCTTAGGGATATCGACAACCACCGGTCCAGGCCTGCCTGTATTGGCAATGAAAAATGCCTTCTTGATCGTTGTAGCGAGGTCCTTGACGTCGCGAACGAGATAATTATGCTTCACACACGGTCGGGTGATCCCGAAAGTATCGACCTCCTGAAAGGCGTCATCTCCGATCAGGCCCGTCGGCACCTGAGCGGTCAGGATGACCATTGGGATCGAATCCATATAGGCGGTAGCAATACCCGTTATCGTATTTGTGACGCCAGGGCCTGATGTGACCAATACGACGCCGGGTTTTCCCGTTGCACGGGCGTACCCGTCAGCAGCATGGGTTGCTCCTTGTTCGTGGCGAACCAGAATATGCCTAACCTCATCTTGGGCATAAAAGGCATCATAGATGTGCAGTGCCGCGCCCCCGGGATAACCGAAAACTGTATCGACGCCTTCATCTTTCAGGCTTTGAACGACGATCTGAGCGCCGGTCAGTTCCATATATGAACCTCGGTAGAAAAGTGGGAGTTACTTGGTGGCCGGTAGAAATCAGAAACGAACCAACAACTTAAATTATAAACAGTTAGATAGCATGCTGTAAATTCAATGCCGGCGCCATATTGTCGTCCCGTCCTCAAGGTCCTCAAGGACAATACCCTGATTTTCCAACTGTACACGAATGGTGTCTGCCTCCGTGTAGTTACCATCGCGCCGGGCCTGGCCGCGTTGCTCAATCAGACTAGCAACTTTGACGTCAATATCCTCCTTGTTCGCATCCAAGTGCCCGGACAACCCAAGAAACCGGGCAGGTTCCTGATAAAGCAATCCCAGCGAACCGGCAAGTTCACGCAATTGTCTGATCCTAGCCCCGACAATGCCCCCATTATTAGCAGCCAGATCCCGGTTGATCTCTCTTGCGGCATCAAAAAGGACGGCGATCGCAGCGGCGGTATTGAAATCGTCCTCAAGCGCCTCATCGAACTGCACCCGGTAACGATCCGGACACTTTTCCTCAGACACTGCATTCAACACCCTTCCTTTATAAAGAACAAGATACAGCCGTTCCAGGCCGGCACGCGCCTGCATCAGGCCTTGCTCTGAGAAATTCAAAGGACTGCGATAATGGCTTAGCAGGATCATGAAACGTATCACCTCTCCAGCCCGAGAGGCATCCGTATCCTGAGCAAGAATCTCGCGGATGGTAAAAAAGTTACCTGTTGACTTGGACATTTTTTCTTGATCAATTTGAACGTAACCATTATGCATCCAAGTGTTGACAAACTTGCGACCGGTTGCCCCCTCGCTTTGGGCGATTTCATTCTCATGATGCGGAAAACGTAAATCCATCCCGCCGCCGTGAATGTCGAAGCTATCGCCAAGGCAGCAGGTGGACATCGCCGAACATTCGATATGCCAGCCTGGACGACCAGCGCCCCAAGGCGATTGCCAGCTCGGCTCGCCGGGCTTAGCAGCCTTCCACAAGACAAAGTCAAGCGGATCATCTTTTGCCTCGTCTTTTTCTACCCTGGCTCCTACCATCAAAGCATCCAGCGAACGGCCTGACAAAGCACCATACCCATCAAATTCACGCACACGAAAATACACATCGCCATTTTCTGCCGCGTAGGCAAAACCCTTTTCTTGAAGGGTTTGAATCATATTCAGTATCTCAGTAATATATTCGGTGGCACGTGGTTCTTGGTCTGGACGGACGACATTTAGCAGCTCCTCGTCCTCGTGCATCGCTGTGATAAATCGTTCTGTGACAACGTCGAAAGGTTCGTTCAACTCTGCCGATCGGACAATAATCTTGTCATCGATATCAGTTATATTTCGTACATAGCGAACATCAAATCCTTTCGCCCTTAAAACCCGCACCACCATATCGAAAATAACTAAAACCCTTGCGTGGCCCAAGTGACAAAAATCATAAACCGTCATCCCGCAGACATACATGCGCACTACCCCTGGGCTCAACGGAGCAAAGACTTCTTTGGTTCGGGTTAGACTGTTATAAATACGCAAAGGCATGACAAGAATCTTAAAGGGGAGCGGGGAGCGAATGTTAACCAAAACGCTCCGAGTCGCCAACCGGGTAACTCGTCATTTTGTGAAATACGTGCCCAGGCCCATCGGGGAGACTCGCCTTGATTCATTTTATCTCTGATTTACACTTAACGCCGTCTGACAATGCCCTTTTGGCGCGATTCCACGCCTATCTCAAGCAACTCAACTCTGGCGATTCACTTTTTATTCTTGGAGACCTCTTTGAGTATTGGCTGGGCGATGACGCTTGTGAGTATCTCGAGCAAAACGAAGTAGAGCAGGCCCTGACCAAGCTTGCTGATCAAGGCATTAGCACGAGTTTTATGAGGGGCAATCGTGACTTTCTTGTCGGCGACGATTTTGCCGAACGCTGCGGAATCACCCTGCTTAATGATGAGCATCTACTGCGGCTTGGTGACCAGCCGATACTGTTAATGCACGGGGATAGCTTATGCACAGACGATCGTAGTCATCAGGCCTTTCGAAAAATGGTACGGGACCGCGCCTGGCAGGATGATTTTCTCTCGCAACCGCTAAGCATACGCGATGAGATGGCCAAGGCTGTACGTTACCGCAGTGAATCAGGGAAATCCTTAAAAGCCTCGGGCATCATGGATGTCACCCAAACGGCTGTTGATGAGGTTATGCGTTTGCACGACGTTGAGTTACTTATTCACGGCCATACTCATCGGCCCGCAGTTCACCAGTTTTCGTTACCCGGGTCTGCGAGCGTCCACCGCGTGGTCTTAGGGGATTGGAGTCAGGCTCCAAGTTTTATTCAACTTAATCAACATACGCTTGAACTTGTGCACGCTGGTACAAGCGATCGCCTCGTGATTTAGTGGTAGACGCTGATCTCGGCAACATCAAGCGCCCCACCGTCCGGCGAACGAGAAGCATCACCCCGCTCATCGGCCACACCGCGAAGAAATTCGTGAGTCACATCTCCGGTGACGTACTTACCGTCGAAACAAGAGGCATCAACCTGCTCAATGTCGGGATTACCCTCTTTAATCGTTGCAACCAAGTCGTCTAGTTTCTGGTAAATCAATCTATCAGCGCCAATGAAAACCCTGATTTCTTCCTCTGAACGTCCACTAGCCACTAGTTCGTCCGGTGCTGGCATGTCAATACCATAGACATTGGCATAACGTACCGGTGGAGCTGCTGAAGCAAAGTAGACCTTCACAGCCCCCGCATCACGGGCCATCTGAATGATCTGTTGGGAGGTTGTGCCGCGAACAATAGAATCATCGACGAGTAGCACGTTTTTCCCTCGGAATTCAAGGTCAATTGCGTTTAGTTTCTGGCGTACTGATTTTTTCCTTTCTTCCTGGCCCGGCATAATAAAGGTGCGACCTATGTAACGATTCTTAATGAATCCTTCGCGATACTTAAGGCTCAACGAGTTCGCGAGCTGGAGCGCAGAAGTACGACTGGTATCCGGGATAGGGATCACAACATCGATATCGTGATCTGGCCACGAGCGTCGGAGTTGCTCCGCAAGTTTCTCACCCATGCGGAGTCGGCTCTTGTACACGGCTACTTTATCAATAATTGAGTCAGGGCGCGCAAGATACACATACTCGAAAAGGCACGGTGCAAGCTGTGGACGGGGTGCGCATATTTTTCGCTCTACCGTACCGTCGGTTCCAATAAACACTGCCTCACCAGGTGCAACATCGCCCACGTGATCGTATCCCAAAACATCCAAAGCAACACTTTCGGACGCGATCATGACAGATGGGCCTGCGCCCTGGTCACGACTGCCGATAATCAACGGGCGAATGCCATAAGGATCGCGGAAGGCGACCAAGCCGTAACCGACAATCATTGCCACTACCGCATATGCTCCACGGCAACGCTCATACAGTCGCGTGACCGCACGAAAAATATCATCGCTTTCAAGCCCCGCCCGGTCTGGACCAACAGACTCTTTTAGTTCGTGAGCAAAAATATTAAGCAAAACCTCAGAGTCCGAGCCCGTGTTTAATTGGCGCAGATCGTCGCGGAATAATTCATGACTGAGTTCGCGGGCATTTACCAGGTTCCCGTTATGCCCCAACGCGATACCAAACGGGGAGTTAACGTAGAAAGGCTGGGCTTCGGACCTATTGTCGCTTCCAGCGGTGGGGTAACGAACATGCCCTAAACCAATATTACCTTCAAGCTGTACCATATGCCGTTCCTGGAACACGTCGCGTACCAAACCGCTGTCTTTTCTCAGGAATACTCGCCGGCCGTCACAAGTCATTATGCCGGCGGCGTCTTGGCCCCGGTGCTGTACGACAGTAAGGGCATCGTAAATAAGCTGATTGACCCGTTGGTGAGAGACGATCCCGACAATGCCGCACATAGTTTGTTCGTTTCTTCCTTTGACTAAAAGCTGTTTAGTGGGATTACCAAGGATCGACAGGGTCATCTACCCAGGTGTGACTTCTGAGCCATCAAGCGAGCGACCAACTTTGGTCGAAAGCCAGTCAACAGCCGGCTCAAGATACGGTACTAGCACGGACTCATTGTACCAAGCCTGAGCCGCGGCTGGGGTGAATCTGGCCAGCAGAAGAAGAGCGACAATCAATAATAAGGCGCGCAGCGTTCCAAATACTGCTCCCAACAACCTATCCATACCAGTTAGCCCTGTAGCCCGAAACGCACGACTGATCAGACTTCCGGCGACTGAAAACGCCAGCAAGATCCCGATAAAAACGGTGACGGCGCCGATGATATTTGCCAACTGCGAGTTTTCTAGCCAGGTCTCGAGCCAAGCCGCCACAAAATCGCTATACAAATATGCGAGCCACAGCGCCAAAACCCAGGACACCAGGGATAGAATTTCGCGAATCAACCCACGGAATAGACCGATGCCAAGGGACAAGCAGGTTGCAGCTACCAAGACGAGGTCCAGTAAGCCCGGGGGAGAAAACCCGCTTAACTCAGACATTAACGTTCGTGGCTAGCAGAATTGGAAGCGCTAACGTATGACTCATGGAGTTCTCACAACAAAGGCTTGCTCCCCGGTAATCAGCATCGCTTTGGCACTTTCCCGTTCAGCCTCACTTTCGGTAGAAAATGGTCCAAGATACAGTCGGACTGTCCGTCTCCCATTTAACTCAATCTCTTCGCTTTGAGGAATCATATCGTTTGCCTCTAAGGCGGATCTGCGCTTGTTCGCATTGGTCAACTCCCCAAACACTCCAACCCGTACAACCCACCCACTGGTTAATTTGGCCGGTGAGTCAGGTAAATCGACCACACCCTCCGGTTGATGTTCTTTCTGGCTGCCGGTTGAGAGGTTGTCGTTTGGCGGTTCGCCTTTTTTTAAGAGGCCGGTTGGCTCGGTGCCCGGATCAATCTTGGAAATAAATTCATTGCTGGGTTGCAACGACATGTCACTACTGGGAGCGACATTTTCAGGAAAATACTCGGTTCCGGTTAGCAGAAGAGGAAGTACGATGACCGGTCCACCCACCAGAATCAGCGCGCCAATCAGACGGTGCTTCAAGTTGAACGGAAGATCCGGTGACGCAGCCATTTACGCAACGGTCCTTTTAGAAAACGATCCCAGTATAGCACCCACTAGGTAAAACGAGCCAAACACCACTACCCAGTCACCTGGGGTTGAATCGAGGAGTGCCTGGGTGTATGCGTCCGCAGGGCCGTGACACTTATCCAGGTCTGCAATACTCATACCTTGCAAGCCAGTTTGGAGTTCCGCCACGCTCATCCCTCGCTCGCTCTCTACCTCGGCAAGATACCAATAATCCACCTGGTCCTTTATTTCTTCTACGATGCTAAAGAGATCCTTATCTTTGAGCAGGGAAAAAACAGCACGCGTATTGCCGCGTGGCCGGGATCGACGGAGCATCCCGGCAAGGTCAGCGACCGCGCGATGGTTATGGGCGACATCGAACAGCCGGGTTACATCACCTCTGATCAATTCCTGGCGACCAGGCACTTTCAAGCCGCTAAGCGCATCGACATGGTGCGGCTGAACCGGTAACCGACTTTGTAATAGGTGTACAGCCGCCAAGGTACCGGCGAGATTATTCATCCTGCCACCAGTTGCCTTTGAGTCCTTGCCACTCCATTTTGATTCCACGCCAGGCCATTTACCAGGATCAGGGCGCCAATGCCATATGTTCTCGTCTTCCCATTCAATCGAGAAATCCTCATTTAATAACCTGGCATCACAACGCAAGGCTTTCAATGCGTCTCGGACAGACTGTGGGGGCTTAGGGTCTGAGACCACCACTTTACCGCCATAGCGCAAGATTCCTGCTTTTTCGCGGCCAATCGCATCCCGGGTCGATCCGAGCCAGGCCTTATGGTCAAGGTCTATCGAAGTCAGAACACAAAGATCCGGGTTAATCGTATTAACCGCATCGAGTCGCCCACCCAATCCCACCTCAAGAATGCCAACTTCAACCTCCGCATGGCCTAAAAGATCGAGCGCTGCAATGGTTCCAAATTCAAAGTAAGTCAATGGAACTTCGGATCTGGCCTCCTCGACACGTTCAAATGCGGCGCAAAAGTCCTCTTCAGTCACTGAGGTGTCATCAATTTTGACTCGTTCACAGTAACTGACCAGATGAGGTGAGGTGTAGCACCCAACCCGATATCCGGCCTCACAGTAGACGGCGTTAAGCATTTCTGCAGTTGTGCCCTTACCGTTCGTGCCGGCAATAGTGACGACTATTGAGGGCAGACGCGGCTGCAGTCGATGCAATACACGCCGAGTCCGATCAAGGGTAAGGTCAATACTGCGCCGATGAATCGACTCGATATAATCCAGCCACTGAGCTAACGGGCGCCCGAGCCGAGACGCATGAGTAGCCATCAAAGTCGACGAGCTCATAGAGCGTTTAGGCAGGAGAACGATCGCTCGGAAAAACGAGTTCTGCCTGAGGAACTACGATTGGACCAAAACCTAACGTCTCCAGTGCCTGGCTGATAACCGCTCGTAACTCCGGTCGCTCCACAACCATGTCAAGCGCCCCATGCTCGAGCAAAAACTCGGATTTCTGGAAACCTTCCGGTAAAGTCTCACGAACAGTCTGCTCGATAACCCTGGGACCGGCAAAACCAATAAGTGCATGGGGTTCCGCCAGTATCAGGTCGCCAAGCATTGCCAGACTGGCAGAGACCCCACCCATTGTCGGGTCAGTAAGTACTGAGATATAAGGGATCGACGCCTTTCGCAATCGATTGAGCGATGCAGCCGTTTTCGCCATTTGCATTAAAGAAAACAAACCTTCTTGCATCCGCGCGCCGCCACTCGCGCTAAAACACACGAACGGTGAATGCTTATCCAACGCCTCATCTGCCGCACGAACGAACTTCTCGCCCACTACCGACCCCATCGAGCCCCCTAGAAAGCTAAACTCGAAGGCGACCGCCGTTACCGGTATCCCGTTCACTAGACCGCTACCCGCCAGAAGCGCTTCAGTTTCCTCGCTGCACTTTTGTGCTTCAACCAGACGATCCCGATAGCGCTTGTTATCCCGGAAACGTAAAACATCTACCGAGCGAACTTTGGATCCTATTTCTTGAAAACTGGAATCATCAAAAAACGCCAGTAGTCTGGCCCTTGCGGGTAAGCGCATATGGTGCCCGCATTTTGGGCAAACTTGAAGGCTCCGATCCAGGTCGGCGCCATACAGAACTGCGTTGCATTGGTCGCATTTTCGCCACAGACCTTGCGGCACCCCTCGGCGCGCGGCGACCCCGACACCTTTGATCTTCGGCGGAATCAGTCGATCAAACCAACTCATCGGTCTAGCAAGCCCGCCGTTGCCCGTCAAATTCCCTGACGGTCCGGCAAAACATTTTTATTTTTTCAGCGTCTTTAATGCCCGGCATAACTTCAACCCCAGTACTGACATCTACCCCCCAAGCATCTGATTGGGCCAGGGCGTCCGCAACATTATCAGCACAAAGGCCGCCAGCCAGGATAATGGGCGCTCGGGTTTTGGCTCGAGCCAGTCCCCAGTCGAAGGAAGCGCCGGTGCCTCCGACTTCTTGTTGGCGATAGGTATCGAGCAACAAAGCACCTGCATTGGGATGCAGGTGATCCACCTGGAGAGGATCGATTCCCGGTTTCATCCGCACCGCCTTTATATAGGGCAACTTGAATTGCTCGCAGACCAATGCTGTTTCATTGCCATGAAACTGAAGCACGGTCACTGGCACTTGGTCCAGCACTGCCTCCACCTGCCCCGGCAGAGGATCGACAAACACTCCCACCAGGTCGACCAGCGCGGGAATCTCGCGGCCAACTGCTCCTGCTTCATTCATGTTCACAGCACGTCGACTCGGCGGAAAAAAGATCAGGCCTATCGCATCGACCCCGGCCGCGACCGCGACAGCCGCGTCGCTCGCGCGGGTGATTCCACATATCTTGATCCGGGTCCGCACGACTGTATTCTAACGGCTAGCGTCCGAACTGCGGAATCGCCGTTACCAGAAGCGGCAAGCCGGCGTTGCTGGCGGCAGTTTAAATTCATCCGGGTACCTGATCTCGGTCAAATAAAGACCATGCGGTGGCGCCGTTACTCCGCCGGCTCGCCGATCCCGACTTTCCAGGACCTCCCGAGCCCACCCGACTGGCCTTTCTTGCGACCCGATCGCCATCAATACGCCCGCTATATTTCGAACCATGTGATACAAAAACCCATCAGCTTCGATGTCGATCCAAACCCATGGGCCAGAACTGCGAACCTTAAGTGAGCGTATTTCCCGAATCGGTTGTCGGGACTGGCAAGCATTGGCGCGGTACGCCGAGAAATCATGACGACCCACCAGAGCGGTAGCCGCTTTTGCCATCAGGCGAATGTTGAGACTTCGGTGATCCCAGGTGACCTTTCCAGAAAGAAAGGTGGGCCGCATCGACCTGGTAAAAATAATGTAGCGGTACGACCGACCGATCGCACTAAAGCGTGCATGGAAAGCGGTAGTCACCGGAATTGCCCAGGTCACTACCAGGCCGGGGGGTGTCAACGTGTTGGTACCTCGCGACCAGGCTTTAAGAGGTCGGTCTGAATGACTGTCGAAATGAACGACCTGCCCGGACGCATGCACACCAGTGTCGGTCCGACCCGCAGTAATTACCCGAACTGGGTGTGAGGCAACACGGCCTAAAGCTCGTTCGAGTGATTCCTGCGCCGTACTCACGCCTGCCTGTACTTGCCAACCATGAAAACGACTCCCATCGTACTCGACACCGAGCGCGTAACGCTGGCCGGCCAACAAGGTATCAGAGTGTTCAATCATTGACTTGGCACCGAAAAATGGTAGGTGATGTAGAATTCAACGCTAAGAATCAGCGACCATTGTACCTCTCACTTGGAACATTTTGCGTGCAAGGTGAGTGCAAAGGTTGTGTCATTCAATTGACTCTGCAAAGTCAAACTGGATAGGAAGCAATATTGATGGCAACTCATAGCCACGTTCCCGAAAAGCTCGAATCATACCGAAGCGGGCCCGATGAGAGAGGCCACTTTGGAATTTTTGGGGGACGTTTCGTTGCTGAGACCCTGATGCCTTTGGTCCTGGACCTCGAAGCGGCTTACGCCGCCGCCTGCGAGTCGCCTGAATTTCGAGAAGAGTTTGATTACTACGCTGAGCACTACATCGGCAGGCCGAGCCCTCTTCATTTTGCCCGTAGCCTCACGGAAACACTTGGTGGCGCAAAAGTCTATTTCAAACGAGATGAACTCAATCATACCGGAGCACACAAAATCAATAACACGCTTGGACAGATTCTGCTTGCCAAGCGAATGGGTAAATCACGAATCATTGCCGAGACAGGTGCGGGCCAACATGGCGTAGCGACTGCGACCGTGTGCGCTTTGTTCGACCTGCCCTGCGTTGTTTATATGGGCGCTACCGACATCGAACGCCAGGCCCCTAATGTGTTTCGGATGAAACTACTCGGCGCTGAGGTGATTCCGGTAACCAGCGGAACCGGCACACTCAAAGACGCCATGAACGATGCCTTGCGCGACTGGGTGGCAAACGTCGAAGACACTTTTTATATTATCGGAACAGTGGCCGGCCCTCACCCCTATCCGGCCATGGTTCGGGACTTTCAAAGCGTGATCGGCCGCGAGACCCGTGAACAGATTCTAATTGCTGAGGGCCGACTGCCCGATGCCCTCGTGGCCTGTATCGGTGGCGGTTCCAACGCCATGGGTCTGTTCCATCCCTTTCTTGATGACACTGTCAGAATGATAGGAGTTGAGGCGGGAGGACTCGGCGTTGACACCGATAAGCATGCCGCTTCACTAACCGGTGGGCGACCCGGTGTGTTGCATGGTAACCGCACTTACCTGCTACAAAACGATGATGGCCAAATTAACGACGCTCATTCCATCTCAGCG
>JAAZZE010000048.1 GCA_014239255.1 Gammaproteobacteria bacterium | reverse complement strand
TCGGTGGGCTCAAGGAAAAACTGCTCGCAGCGCATCGCGGTGGTATTGGCACAGTACTGATTCCAAAGGAAAACGAGAAAGATCTTGCCGAGATTCCGAAAAACATCAAAGGTGGACTCAAGATTGTTCCGATCCGCTGGATCGACGAGGTCTTCGCGGTTGCTCTTGAGCGGTTGCCTACACCAGAGGCAGTCAATCCGGACCAAGCGTCGGTAACGCCCGAAGAGACCAAAGCCTCATCTGAGGAGTCCACACGAGCACACTGAGTCTTGTTCGTGGCCCCGTGACAAGATCAGGACGGGAATCTCGCAAGCAGGTATGCGATTGGGATCGTTGTATACTACCATTAGCCCCGTTCTTTCATATGGTTGCCATATATTTCTTAAGTCATTTCTGAAGGTGAGACATGGCTGACCTAGGGTTGACACACTTCAGTTTTCGGTTGACACCGAATTCCCAGTTGGTATAACAAGAGGGCTCGGATTCCCGGAGATCTATAGCCATCGGATTGGTGCCGATCGGTTTCTTTGGGGAGATGGCTTGCCGGGAAACCCCTATTATTTGACAAGAGGAACAGAGCATGAATAAAGCGGATCTGATCGATTCGGTTGCATCTGCAACTGGTTTGGGGAAATCTGAAGCGGGTTCAGCGGTGGAATCTGTCCTTAGTGTAATTACCTCAGCACTACAGCGGGGAGAGAGTGTCTCTTTGGTCGGGTTCGGTATTTTTTCGATAAGCGAACGTGCGGCCAGGGTTGGGCGTAATCCCCGTACAGGTGAGAGTATTACCATCGCGCCGTCTCGGGCACCCAAGTTCAAGGCTGGCAAAGGTCTGAAGGATGCCGTAAACTAGCGCGCCCTCCGGGGGTGCTTAGCTCAGTTGGGAGAGCGTCGCCCTTACAAGGCGAAGGTCGCAGGTTCGAACCCCGCAGCACCCACCAAGGGCCCGCGGAGTCAAATCTCGTTGGACTGATTCAGTCAATATTCGGAGCGGTAGTTCAGTTGGTTAGAATACCGGCCTGTCACGCCGGTGGTCGCGGGTTCGAGTCCCGTCCGCTCCGCCATCTATTTTGGGCACTAAGGATGAGTTCCTGGCCCGGATATGCGAGTTACACCGGCCGCAGTGATACCATTATTGTCTGACTGGCAATGGGGTTTGGTCGGGCGCCCTTGCCGGTGGGCACGACACATCTGGGATATAAAAGCATGCTGACAGCAATCAGGGAGCGCGCAACAGGCTGGATTGCCTGGGCACTGGTAATTCTAATTACTATCCCCTTTGCGTTATGGGGCATCAATTCCTATTTTGAAGGTGCTTCAAAGGTAGTCGTTGCAACAGTCAATGGAGTTGACCTCGAACAACAGGCATATCAGCAGGCTCTTTCGGACCATCGTCGGTCACTGGTTCAGATTATGGGTCGCAATGTTGATGCTGAGTACTTCTCTGATCCGGCTTTCAAGTTACAGGTACTTGAATCACTGATTGACAGCAATCTGCAAGCGGAGTACCTGCGTGAACGAGGCTATCGGGTTACTGATGAGCAGTTGGTTAGTCGGATCAGATCGATCGAGGCCTTTCATAGTGATGGGGTTTTTGACGCGGATCGATATGAAACACTGGTGCGCAATGCAGGTCTTTCGGTGGAGGGCTTCGAGCAGCAGCAACGTCAGCAGGGTGCGCTTGAACAGTTGCGAACCGGTTTGAGCGAAACCGCTTTTGTAATACCTGCAACGATAGATCGTGCCATTGAGCTGTTGAATCAACGTCGTCGCGCGAGTTACACCGTGCTGGGCGTTGAAAAGTTTTCGCACTCGGCCGCTGTAGATGCTGCTGCGATCCGTGCTGAGTACGACAACAACCCCGATCGTTATGTTAATCCGGCCGAAATACAGGTGGATTATCTGCGATTGTCGGTTGTTGATCTGGCTCAGCAGATAAGTGTGGATGAAGACTCCCTGAAGAGCTATTACGATATGAATACGGCACAGTTTTCACGCCCCGGGAGTCGTCGCGCGAGCCATATCTTGATCAGCGTGCCCACCGATGCGTCTGCCGATGTGGTGAATGCAGCCCGAACGCAAGCGGCAGGGTTAGTTCTACGGGCCCGGGCTGGCGAAGATTTCGAACAACTCGCGCGCGAGCATTCAGGTGATACTGGTTCAGCGGGTCGTGGTGGTGATCTGGGAGTGATCCGTCCTGGCACAATGGCGCTGCCGTTTGAAGAAGCTGTGTTTGCTCTTGATCAAGATGGGGTGAGCGAGCCGGTGCGCACAGACTATGGTTGGCACGTGATTCGCCTGACTGATTTGCGTGAAAATGAAACTAAACCTTTTGCTGAGGTGCGCGACGAAATACGCTCTGTGTTGGCTCGCGAGGCTGCCGAAGAGCAGTTTCTAGCGCTGGCTGAGGATTTCCAAAACATTGTCTTTGAGCAGTCTGACTCGCTTGAGCCGGCCGCAGATATCTTGGGTCTGCCGATAGAACGCAGTGAATGGTTCTCTCGTGCCACTGGTACTGGCATGACCGAAAGTGTTGTTGTTCGCCAGGCTGCATTTAGTGATGAAGTCCGTGTTGATCGACTTAATAGTGAGATGCTAGAGGTCGACAGCGATACACTGGTTGCCGTGCGTTACGCAGATTTCCGTGAGCAGCGTAAGCAGGCCTTCGAAGAAGTTCGCCAGGGTATCGAAAGCGACCTTCTGGCCAGGACCGCGCTCCACGCCCAGGAAGTCGCAGCACAGGCACTTATTGATGCGCTACGTTCAGGTGCGAACTGGCATGAGGCATTGACTGAGCATCAACTCGAATCGCATGAATTACCACAGGATCCGGCCACACTGTCCGGTCCGATTGAGCAGGGCGTCGCCATGGCGGTTTTTTCAAGCCCCGTTCCCAGTCCAGGCGGAGCAACTTATGGCGGTCGGCGTCTCGATTCGACCCGTTATACAGTGTTCCAACTCGAGGAGGTGATTCCGGGCAGTCCAACTGATGCTAAACCGGCCGAACGCCAGCAGGTTGAGGATTTAATCGCCACCCGTGGTGGTGAAGAGCTTTTGTCAGGTCTGCGCCGCACGTTGCGTTCGGCAGCGCAGATAGAGGTGTTTGAAGAAAACCTATAGCTTACTGAAGTCCGTTCAGTTCAGGATTCGGCCGCAAAACGAGGGCTGATTCCGACGGTGTTGAAACCCCCATCGACATAGGTAATCTCGCCGGTGATTCCAGACGCCAGGTCCGAGCAGAGAAATGCCGCGGTATTGCCGACTTCCTCGATAGTGACGCCACGCCCGAGTGGCGCGGTGTTTTCATAGAACTTCATCATTTTTTTCAATCCACGAATTCCAGATGCGGCAAGAGTTTTTATCGGCCCTGCAGAGATTCCGTTGACACGTATTCCATCGTCACCAAGCGATTGCGCGAGGTAACGCACATTGGCTTCAAGGCTGGCCTTGGCCAGGCCCATGACGTTATAGCCGGGCATCGAGCGTTGGGAGCCGATATAGCTTAGTGTCAGCATAGCCGCACCACTATTCATCATCGGACGCAACGAGCGCGCCAATGCGGCGAAACTGTAAGAGCTGATTTCATGGGCAGTGCAAAATCCTTCCCGGGTTACAGAATCCAGAAACATGCCTTCCAGTTCTTCTCGAGGGGCGAAAGCAATCGAGTGTACGAGAATATCGACGGTATCCCAGTGTTGCGCGAGACTGGTGCTCATATTCTCGATATCGTTATCGCTGGAAACATCACAGCGGATCGCTATCTGTGAGCCTAACTGCCCGGCAAATTTTTCTGCTCGCGCGCCGAGCTTATCATTTTCAAAGGTCAATGCCAGTTGTGCTCCCTCGCGAGCCATTGCTTGGGCAATACCCCAGGAAATAGAGCGGTTTGATGCTACACCGGTAATCAACGCGCGCTTGCCGTCGAGAAATCCCATCTTTTGTAGTTCCTTTAAGTAAAATGAAGGTGGAAGCGATTTTTATCCTAAGCACGGGTCAGTGTCAAAGTTAGGCTATTCCTATGGTTAACGGTGAGGTATCGATTGTAGTGATGGCGCCACAGGCCCTCGCCCGGGCACAGGAATTGGCTTTGGGTCTGGCTTTACCACTGTTGGGTTGTTCTGCTGATGTTTCAGGTATAGTTCTTGAGGTATACCCGGATCGCTTGGCGTTGCGGAACTGTGCTCAGCCAGGCACACAAGCGCTGGCGATTGATCCACAACGTAGACGACGACCCGCCCCGGGCCGCGACCTGATTACCCGTTCGCTGGGACGGGGTTGCCGATCCATTATTGATGCCACTGCAGGCTTTGGCGCTGATGCTTTTGATTTTGCCCGGCGTGGCAAAAAGGTGACTGCCATTGAGCGGGTTGGGGTAATTGCTGCGATGCTGGAAGATGCGGCGCAACGTTTCCGATTCCAGTGTGCTAGCGCCCAGTTTGTAGTGGTTGTCGGAGATGCCTGTGAGCAGATTGCATTACAGCCGCCAGCAGACGTTATTTTTCTTGATCCGATGTTTCCCCAGACTCAACGCCATACGGCGTTGGCGCGAAAATCTCAACAGTTATTGCGTGTGCTCGCCGGCGATGACCGAGATGCACAACAACTAATGAATATCGCCCGAGCAAAAGCGCTAAGACGGGTGGTTGTTAAACGCCCACGACATGCAGCGCCGCTGGCCGCTAATCCTGACAGCTGTTTCAGGGGTAGATCAATACGGTATGACGTCTACCTGGCGGGAGTATCATGAGAACTGGTTATTGGTTCTATCTACCGGGTCTTACTGGGCATGAAACCCAGGTTTTTTTGAGCGAGCCGCAGGCCAGTCACGCGGTACGGTCTCGTCGCCTCAAGGTAGGTGATCCGCTTTGGCTGTTTAACGGCGCAGGCCATATCGCGCCAGGCCGCATCAGTGACATTGCTCAGCGTCCGCTTGAGGTGCACATCGACCTGGAAGCAGGGTGGGACCTGCCTGCTCCACGACGTCGTATACATCTGCTGAGTGCTTTACCCAAGAGTGAACGTCAAGTGACGATGTTGGATATGGCGACTCAACTGGGAATGACCGATTTTACGGTACTGGTGTGTGAGCGCAGTGTGAGTCATATGCGAGACCGGGGGTTGTCCCGGTGGCAGCGAGTAGTTGTCGAAGCCTGCAAGCAGAGTCACCAACCGTGGTTGCCAGTGATCCACCCGCCCATGGGCATTGAGACCTTAGTTGCCAAATGCATCAGCCCCGATGCAGTGGTGTTGCTGGCCGATCGTGGCGGGCATTCAACCGCGCAGATTTCACCTCTGATCGCCAACGCGTCGACCATCTACCTTCTGGTTGGGCCCGAAGGAGGGTTTACGGCGTGTGAGTGCGACCAGCTGACCACGGTGACGAGCGGGTCGGTGTCTCTGGGTGATGGCGTGCTACGTATTGAAACGGCTGCGGTCGCAATGGTTGCGCTGGTCGGTAGCGCATGTTCGGTATAGACGCTTCTAGTTCAGTTTCAAGCTTGTTGGTGGACTATAGGCTGGCGACTCGGGTTTGTTGGGATTTCAGCTCTTCGATATCGCGTGCGAGTTGATCTGCGCGGTTTTTCTCTTTGGTTACGATATCTTCTGGAGCCCGGGCCACGAAGTTGGGATTTGATAGCTTCGTCTGACAACGATTCAAATCCTCGGCGAGCTTCTCCACCTCTCGCTCTAAGCGCTTGAGTTCGGCCGCGCGGTCGATAACAGATCCTAACGGAACCAGAATCTTCATCTCGCCTGAAAGCGCCATCGCGCTTTGCGGAGTGTCTTCGTCATCGGTAACAAATGCCAGGCTTTGCAAGCGGCCCAGCGCAGCCAGTAGAGTGTGAAAATCCCTGGCTCGGCGTCTATCAAGGTCATTGCCACCCTGAAACATGACCGGTAACTCTTTGCGCGGATCAATGTTCATCTCCCCGCGTATATTGCGTACGCCGCTGACGATGGCCTGGACCCACTCCATGTCGGCAACTGCTTTGTCATCAAGTTGATTCAGTTCAAACTGCGGGTAAGGCTGATTTATGATCGAGTCGCTATTGGTTAATGCGCGCGAACGTAATTGCTGCCACAGTGCTTCAGTAATAAATGGCATGATCGGGTGAAGCATTCGCAATGTGGCGCCGAGTACGTTGACCAGGGTTTGACGCACACCATCCTTTCGCGTTTCCGACAAGCTATCGTCAGCGAGTTCGATCTTTGCGATTTCCAGGTACCAGCTGCAGTACTCATCCCAGGCAAAGGCATGCAATGTTTGTGCCACCTGGTCAAGCCTATAGGCTTCCATCGAAGTTGCGACATCTTGAGCAATGTGTTGCAACCGAGAGTTTATCCAGCGTTCGGCTGTTCCAGTTTCGAAGCTAGCTAGGGGTTCGTCCACAAGAGAATCAGTATTCATCATCACGAAACGTGCGGCGTTCCAAAGCTTGTTGCAGAAATTACGAAAGCCTTCGACTCGACCCAGGTCAAAGCGGATATCCCGACCTTGAGTCGCCAAACTGGCAAACGTAAAACGCAGCGCGTCGGTGCCGAAAGAGGGAATCCCATCCGGAAATTGGCGGCGGGTCGCATCTTCAATATGCTTTGCCATTTGCGGCTGCATGAGTCCAGCGGTGCGTTTCTCGACAAGAGCAGGCAGCGCAATACCATCGATCAGATCCAATGGATCAAGTACGTTACCCTTGGACTTGGACATTTTTTGTCCGTCAGCATCGCGTACCAGTCCATGTACATAGACGTCTCGGAAGGGGGCGCTGCCGGTAAATTTGAGGCCAAACATGATCATTCTGGCGACCCAGAAAAAGATAATGTCAAAGCCGGTAACAAGCACATTCGTGGGGTAGAAGGTGCTGAGTTCGTCAGTCGAGTTGGGCCAGCCCAGCGTCGAGAAGGGCCACAGGGCCGAAGAGAACCAGGTGTCTAGGACGTCATCGTCCTGATACAGAGGTACGGTCTGGCCATGCAGTGCCTGTGCTTGTATCTGGGCCTGGGCTTCATCGCGTGCAACGAAGATATTGCCCTGATTGTCGTACCAGGCGGGAATACGGTGGCCCCACCAAATCTGTCGGGAGATACACCAATCCTGAATATTATGCATCCAGTCAAAGTAGGTACGACTCCAGTTAGTGGGAACGAAGCGGATGTCACCGTCTTCCACCGCCTTAATCGCAGGCTCGGCCAGCGGTTGTGTCCGCACAAACCACTGATCAGTCAGGTAGGGTTCGACCACCGCGTGTGAGCGGTCCCCCCGGGGGACCATGAGGGTGTGATCGTCTATCCGTTCTATAAGATCGAGCGCCTTAAGATCCGCGACAATCCGTTCCCGGGCATCGTAACGGTCCATCCCATGGTAGGGCGAGCCTGGCAGATTGATTGCGGCGCTTGGGTCGAGGATATTTTCTGGCGTGAGTCCGTGCCGGTTTCCGACTTCGTAATCGTTGAAATCATGTGCTGGTGTAATTTTCAGACAGCCTGTGCCGAAGTCGGGATCAACATAATCGTCAGCAATGATGGGAATCTCACGCCCGACCAGCGGTAACATGACCTGACAGCCGACAAGCTGACGATATCGTTCATCGTGAGGATGCACCGCTACTGCGGCGTCGCCAAGCATGGTTTCCGGTCGAGTGGTGGCGACAATCACGTAGCCGCTGCCATTGGCCAGCGGGTAGCGCAGATGCCACAGGAAACTCTGCTCCTCTTCGGCAAGTACCTCTAGATCTGACAGTGCGGTGTGCAGTACTGGGTCCCAGTTAACCAGCCGCTTGCCACGGTAGATCAGATCTTCGTCGTACAGGCGGACGAAAGCCTCGCGCACCGCGTGCGACAGGGTTTCGTCCATGGTAAACCGTTCCCGACTCCAATCTAACGAGGCCCCCATGCGCCGTAGTTGGCGAGTGATCGTTCCGCCGGATTCGCGTTTCCATTGCCAGATACGTTCAATGAATGCATCGCGTCCCAGATCATGACGGGTCTTGCCTTCGGCGTTTAGTTGGCGTTCCACCACCATCTGCGTTGCAATACCCGCATGGTCTGTACCGCCCTGCCATAAGGTCTGATGGCCTCGCATCCGATGGTATCGCACCAGCGCGTCCATGATCGTATCCTGGAAGGCATGGCCCATATGCAAACTGCCGGTCACGTTGGGTGGAGGGATGGCAATGCAGTAAGGATCTCCATCCCCGGCCGGTGCAAATTGACCACTACTTTCCCATGTGTCGTAAAGCGCCTGTTCTATCGCATGCGGGTCATAGGTTTTGCTGAGTTCGTTTTCGTTCATGAATCGATGGGGTTTTCTACTGTCAGGGTAGAAATTTATAAAGCGCGAGAGTATAGGCTAACTGCTGCAGGACAAACACGCCTGCAGGCGAGGTTGAGGTATGTCAGTAGTCGTGCAGCCACGGGGCCAGATGTTGGCTGATATCGTGGGCTAACTCGTCACGCAGCGATTCGGGTAGAGATTCGCCCGAATGCAGGGATAGTCTTTTTTCAACTGCGTTGAGCAGTTCGCTGGTTAGTTCCTCAAGACCCTTGTCGTCAGCAGTCACAGCCTTCGTTTCATCGGCCACAGCCGGTTCCCTGTTTGATCGTACAGTCAGGCTCTCGTGTCCAGTATCTGTACGGTGGTCTGGAGCGGTAGCGCTATCTGACGCTTCAGCGGAAGATGCTTTGGGAGCTTGTGGGTTTGGAGTTGTGAACATATCGACGGTTTGCGACTGCTCTGGGTTGATATCTGTCGCTATGGGAGGCGTCTGTTGGATTAGCAATTCCTGGGAATCGGCTGGCGTCGGATCTTCGGCTAGAGCATCCAGCGTTGGCATGTGGTTCGGGTCAGACTCAATTAATTCTCCGAGGTTTTCCAACTCTCGGATCAGTACCTCACGGTCTTTTTTTTGTGTCATCTCAGTCTTGTTCTGCTACAGCTTGATTTCGTGGGTGGTTGGTTCAATTCCATTTTCACGGTAAAAGCGATACCGCCTCCGACCCGATTCCCGTTCACCTTCTTCACTGCCGACAATCTCGGCGATACGGAGAAAGTCGGGGAAATCGGAGACCGGGTCCCCAGCAAGGGACACTACCACCTGGGCAGTCTCACTGTTGGCCGGCTCATTCCCGATGGTCACCGGTGCGCAGGTTTTGCCTGCGCCGTTGATACAGTGGGGTACAAAGCTGTTTTGAGAGAAGGTCCATAGTAGCTGGTCCAGGGTTTTGGCCTGTTCTACGCTACTACAACGTAGGTAAACCTGGTGCCCTGCCTGAAAAGCTTTCTCCGTCACACGGCAGGCGAGCGTTAAGCGGCCCTGCGCAGGGCCCCCGGACTGAACATAGAAATCGACCCTGCAAGTCACGGTTCCATCAGCCTGTCTTCGCTCGGTTTATCAGGAAACGGGTCAACAAAGGTACTGGACGGCCAGTTGCACCTTTTCTAGCTCCAGAATGCCACGCGGTGCCGGCAATATCCAGATGTGCCCAGGTCATCGTTGTGGTGAACCGGGCCAAAAAGCAGGCAGCGGTGACGGCTCCAGCCGTACGTCCACCGATATTGGCCATATCGGCAAAAGGACTGTTGAGTTGTTTCTGGTAGTCTTCCCAAAGTGGCATACGCCAGACACGGTCTCGGGCTAAGTTACCGCAAGCCAGGAGTTCTTCGGCCAGCGCATCATCAGGGCTGAACAACGCTGTGGCAGGATGTCCCAGTGCGACCACACAGGCGCCGGTGAGTGTTGCAATATCAATGACTGCTGCGGGCTTGTAGCGTTCGGCATAGGTCAGGGCATCACAGAGGATAAGCCGGCCCTCAGCATCGGTATTGAGAATCTCAATAGTTTTTCCTGACATGCTGGTAACGATGTCGCCGGGCTTATTGGCGGCACCGTCGGGTAGGTTTTCACTGCTGGGCACGATACCTACGATGTTAAGCTTGAGCTGGAGCTCAGCCGCAGCCACCAATGCACCAAATACGCTGGCACCGCCACACATGTCGTACTTCATTTCGTCCATGGCTGATGCGGGTTTCAATGAAATCCCACCTGCATCGAAAGTGATACCTTTGCCCACCAGCACCACTGGCGCTTCATTCGATTTGCCGCCCCGATGCTCCATGACGATGAACTTTGCTGGTTCTCGACTGCCACGCGAGACGGACAATAATGCGCCCATTTTAAGGGACTTCATTTTGGCTTCATCCAGGATCTTGACGCCCAAGCCGTGGCTGCGCGAAAGTTTTCGTGCCTGGGTAGCCAGGTAACTGGGTGTGCATAGATTTCCTGGCAGGTTGCCAAGATCTTGGGCCAGTTTCATGCCGTTGGCGATTGCTGTCGCTTCTTTGACGCCGGCCCGGGTGACCGATGTTGTGTTGCTTGATCCTGCCACTAGGGTAACCCGTGTCAGTGCGCAATCGCGTTTGGTCGCCTCTTTACCCGCGTCCGTTTTTAATTGGTTAAAGCGATAAGTGGCATTATGC
This sequence comes from Gammaproteobacteria bacterium, assembly GCA_014239255.1. Lineage (GTDB taxonomy): Bacteria > Pseudomonadota > Gammaproteobacteria > Arenicellales > UBA868 > UBA868. The sequence goes on along the minus strand of JAAZZE010000048.1, from coordinate 7,530 downwards.
AGCGCCTGTGCCAGGATCCGGGCACGCGTACCAGGGTCAATCCCTTTGGCTGAGACTTCCGCCAGGGTTACGACGGCGTTGGTAGCTGGTGTTGCACACAGACGTTGCGCAGTTGCAACTGCAACACGGGCAAAATCATCGGCATTGGGATTTTCGCCAACCCCAACCAGAAGCAGTCGTTGAGCGTTAATTCCTGACGGAGCAGGTGTCATCAGCACGGTGCCAGGTCGGCCATCGATATCTCCGGCTTTAACAAGCGTGCTGATCAGACCTTGCGTTGCGGTCTCAACTTTGCGAGTACTGGCCGACCAGCGACCATGTTCAGGAACGGGAATAACAAGACAATGAGTGCGCACACGGGTGATATCGGGTGAAGAAACGGTGATTTTCATATTTTTCCTGGCAATAAACCTGTGATTCGAAATCAGTAACACTAGGTCGGTTATGCTGATTCACGTAAAATGACGTGCTATTGTGGTGGCTGATTCAATGCGATGTCAAAACCTGCGGCTAGGAACGCCTAATGATCCTGCGTAGAGCCCTTGTCCGCGAAGTCCTACTCACCAGCGGAGCAGTGACGGCGGTGATTTTCTGCATTTTCCTCGTGGTTCGCGTTTTGGGATTTTTGCGCCAGGCTGCCGAGGGCATTATTCCTATCGATAGCATATTTGTGTTGCTGTTTCTAAAAGTGATTGCCTACATGGATGTAATTCTGCCGCTGATGATGTTTGTGGCCATATTGATGGTGCTCGGCCGCTGGAGTCGGGAGAACGAAATGACCATCATGGCAGCGGCTGGCTTTGGTTTGGGCCATCTGTTACGACCAGCAGGATTTTTGCTGGTGGTGAGCGCCATCATTGTTGGAGGTTTTTCTCTCACTGTAGGACCTATGGCGGTGCGCGCAGTGGGAGCGATAGAGCATGACCTGAAATCCCGTGATGATATTGTGGGAGTTATCCCGGGCGTTTTTTTGGAAACTCGCGCAGGCCGGGCCGTTTATTTTGTTGAGTCATTGAATGACGAGACCGGGCAGTATGAGGGGATATTTGCATGGGGGTCGGATGCCGGTCGGGAAGGAGTGATTCTCGCGCAGACCGCACACCGGAAAATTGATCCTGATAGTCAGGATACGTTTCTGGTTCTAGAAGACGGTGTTCGCTATGAGGGTGTACCCGGGGACAGCGTTTACCGGGTCATTAATTTTGAGCGCTATGCGATCCGCGATAATATGGGTTCGGCTTCACCGGTACGATACCCCCTGCATGGTTGGAAAACAGGTCGGTTATGGAGTTCTGATGGCCCCTATGAGCGAAAGGAATTAGCCTGGCGGTTCTCCAAGATCGCTGTACTTCCTGTACTCATCCTTTTCGCACTATCACTGGGCCGCATGGAACCACGGGGCAAGCGGTATGTGTCGATGTTTGTAGCATTGTCAATTTATTTTTCCTATACCAATCTGGTAACGCTGATGTGTGCCCAGATGCCTAAGGGTGGATTCGAACCGCTGGCAGGGTTGATAACAACTCACATGCTGTTTGCGGCTATGGCGGCGTATCTGTTCTGGCGTCGCGCCAATGATCGCCCTCTTTGGCAGTGGCCAGCCCGACTGAAACGTATCGCTGGCTGACTACCGATGCGCTTGTTCGATCTATATCTGGGGCGGGTATTACTAAACCAGATACTACTGGTCCTGGGAGTATTGGTGGGTGTGTTTGTGTTCATTACGTTCATTGACCAGGTTTCCTACCTTGGTACCGGCCAATATAGCCTGTTGGATGCGATGAAGTATGTCCTGTTAAGTACGCCACGTATTGTTTACGAGGTATTTCCGATGGCGGTACTGGTAGGCGCCATACTTGGTCTCTCCCTGCTGGCAGTCGATTCCGAGTTGATCGTGATGCGTTCCAGCGGGGTATCGATCGGTCAGATTACTGTCGCCGTGCTAAAGCTGGGTTTTCTGTTGGCCTTAGTAGCGCTACTGATTGGTGAATTCATCACACCATGGAGTGAAACTCTGGCTCAGCGCGGGCGGGCACAGGCGTTGGAACGGAATATTGAACAGAAATCCAACTCTGGTTTGTGGCTGCGAGATGGAAAGACCTTCGTCAATGTTCGCGAGGTCCTGCCCGACCTGACGTTGCGCGATATTCGGGTTTTCGAATTTGACACCATGAGCCAACTACGCGCACTGGTCTATGCGGGCAAGGGCCGTTACGCCGAATCGTTCTGGGATCTCGATGACGTCAGGCAGACATTAATTGATGAACAGGGCTTTACCCAGGTCAGTGCAGCGCCCAAGGCCCGTTGGAACACTCCGGTTACACCGCAGACGATGACAGTATTCTTGGTGCAGCCGGACCAGTTATCTCTGCTCCAATTGCGCCAGTACATCGCTCATCTTAGTGCTAATGTTCAGGATACGCGTAACTTTGAATTGGCTTATTGGTCGAAACTGACATTACCTGTGTCAGCGACTGTCATGTTGTTGTTGGCGATCCCGTTCGTCTTTGGCAGTATCCGCTCAGGAGGTATGGGTCGGAACCTTTTTATCGGAATCATGATCGGAATTACCTTTTTTGCCACCAGCAAGGCATTGGGCTATATCGTCCTGGTTTATGATATGCCGCCACTGGTGGGGGCCATTTTGCCAACTGCTGCCTTCGCAATGGCTGCAGGGATTCTCTACCGGCGAATCCCCTGAGTTGACCATATATGAGGGCGAATCCAGTCTTGTACTAGGGGTAACTAGGAGCCTAAGTACTAAGCATTAGGCATGAGTTCATTCCGACCGCGCTTTTTAGTCAGGCTAGATGGGCTCAGGTAGTGTTATTGGTCATCGACTTTATAGGCCTCGATGATTGGCGAGATTATCGTGATCACCCGCGTCATTTGGCATTTGCGGAGCGCTTCATGCCATTGATTGATGATATTGCGCGGGTTCAATATCAGATCACTCCTGCCTGATTGACTCCCTGGAGCACAATGCCCCCGAAGGTGCTTGTCGTTCAGCCTAAGGCCGTTTCCGGGTCGATATAGTCATAGCCCAGATCCCGCGCTACTTCTTCGCAGGTGATCTTGCCTTCATGCACATTTAGGCCATCGCGCAAATGGCGATCCTCCTTGAGAGCCTGGTGATAGCCTTTGTCCGCCAGCGTCAGGATATGAGGCAGGGTTACATTGTTGAGTGCATAGGTAGAGGTGCGCGGAACGCCGCCGGGCATATTGGCAACACAGTAATGGACGACATCATCGACCAGATAAGTCGGTTCAGCATGAGTGGTTGGCCGGGAGGTTTCACAGCAGCCGCCCTGGTCGATAGCCACATCAACGATGACGGCGCCTGGCTTCATAGCTCGAACCATCTCCGCTGTGACCAGTCTGGGGGCTGCTGCGCCCGGAATCAGGACGCCACCGATGACCAGGTCGGCCTCGAGCACATGGCGCTCGACGGCGTCACGGGTTGAGAATACTGTATTGGTTGAGCGACCAAACTGTTGCCAGTGCGTTTCAATGACCTCAGGGCTTCGATCGACCACCCAGACATCTGCGCCCATGCCGACCGCAATATGCGTGGCATGCGTGCCGACGACACCGGCGCCCAAGATCACCACTTTGGCCGGGTCCACACCCGGCACTCCCCCGAGTAACATACCAAGACCGCCGTGGGGATGCTCCAGGCAATACGCGCCCGCCTGAATAGCCATGCGGCCGGCTACTTTGGACATGGGCGCAAGCAGAGGCAGACCGCCGCGAGGCGACGTGACAGTTTCATAGGCGATACAGGTCGCACCGCTTTCGACTAAGTCACGAGTCTGCTCCGGATCCGGTGCCAGGTGCAGATAGGTAAAGAGAATCTGGCCTGAGCGTAGCATGACGCGCTCGTTAGCCTGTGGCTCTTTCACTTTGATGATCATTTCGGCGCTGGCGAAAATTTCTTGTGGATCATCAACAATTTGCGCGCCTACTGCTTGATACTCGTCATCGCTTGCGCTGATACCTTCTCCAGCGTTGACCTGTACCATGACTTGGTGGCCATGGGCCACGGCTTCACGCACGCTGGCTGGCGCCATGCCAACCCGGTATTCGTGGTTTTTTATTTCTTTGGGTACGCCGATTAACATTTAAAAAACCTCCCGGTTAATTAGAACATGACACCTAATAGTGCCTAACTAGATTTTTACTACAGCTGCCAGACAATAACGGGCCCAATTTGACCCATGGGCGAGTTGTGATTTTCACAATCGCCCATGGGTTGTTTTATTGGGAGCGCATGTCGGCGCGGTCAATACCTGCAACTGCTACCGGCGCCTTCATTGCATCACGACGGAAGGGTTCTCCCAGTTCCTGGTTGAGAACCACCTCGATAAAGGTCGTGATATTGCTGCTCATCTGCTCGCTGATAGCGGTATTGAGCGCAGCCGTAAGTTCTTCCATGGACTCAGTTTTAACACCCTTAACCCCGCAGGCTTCGGCAACCTTGGCGTATTCAACGCCTACATTAAGTTCTGTACCAACGAAATTGTCCTGATACCATAATGTGGTGTTTCGCTTTTCAGCACCCCACTGGTAATTACGGAATATGATCATGGTGATCGGCGGCCACTCATTACGCCCGCACGCGGTCATCTCGTTCATGGAGATCCCGAAAGCTCCATCCCCAGCAAAACCAACTACCGGAACATCCGGGCAGCCGATCTTGGCGCCAAGGATTGAGGGAAAACCGTAACCGCATGGGCCAAATAGGCCGGGAGCAAGATATTTGCGGCCCTGCTCGAAACTCGGATATGCGTTGCCGATGGCACAATTGTTACCAATATCCGAAGAGATAATGGCTTCACGGGGTAGGGCTTGCATGATGGCACGCCATGCCTGGCGAGGTGACATGCGCTCAGGTTTGTCGTCCCGTGAGCGTTGGTTCCAGGTAGTGCCGGGATCATCTTCTTCGTGATCCATGGCGGCAAGCTCTGACGTCCAGTCGGACTTGCACTTTGCGATCAGATCTGCTCTTTGGACGCGCCCTTGGTCGCCTGCGCTGGAACTGAGTTGTGAGAGCAATTGCTCGGCGACTCGTCGGGCATCACCCTGGATGGCAATATCTACTTTCTTGGTTAAGCCAATGCGATCGGCGTTGATATCTACCTGTATTAGGCGTGCATCTTTAGGCCAATAGTCAATTCCGTAACCGGGTAGGGTTGAGAAGGGATTGAGGCGCGTACCCAGCGCCAGGACGACGTCAGCTCTGGAAATAAGTTCCATTGCAGCCTTGGAGCCGTTGTAGCCCAGCGGTCCGGCAGCCAGGGGGTGTGAACCAGGAAAGGCATCGTTGTGCTGGTAGTTGCAACACACCGGTGCGCCCAGTCTTTCGGCCAGCGCTGCAGACGTTTCGATAGCGCCGCTTAGCACGGCACCAGCCCCGTTGAGAATGACCGGGAAACTCGCGTCGGATAGAAGTGCCGCAGCCTTGGCAATAGCATTCTCGCCACCGGGAGAGCGCTCCACCTCAATAACTTGGGGCAGTTCAATATCTATAACCTGAGTCCAGTAATCGCGTGGCACATTGATTTGCGCTGGCGCCGAACCTCTTCGTGCTTTTTCGATAACACGGTTGAGCACTTCAGCGATCCGGGTTGGGTCACGAACCTCTTCCTGGTAGCAGACCAAGTCCTGGAATATGGCCATCTGCTTTACTTCCTGGAAGCCACCCTGACCTATGGTCTTGTTCGCAGCCTGGGGGGTTACCAGAAGTAACGGGGTGTGGTTCCAGTAAGCGGTCATGACCGGTGTGACGAAGTTAGTAATGCCCGGCCCGTTCTGGCCAATGACCATACTCATTTTGCCGGTCACCCGTGAATAGCCGTCGGCGCTCATTCCTGCGTTACATTCATGGGCACAATCCCAGAACTTAATACCGGCAGCTGGGAAAAGATCTGATATCGGCATCATGGCAGAGCCAATGATCCCAAAAGAATGCTCGATCCCGTGCATTTGTAGAACTTTGACAAACGCTTCTTCGGTGCTCATTTTCATAGTTTTCTCCTGTGATCTGGAATCGCGTGGAATTAGGCCAGGGTACCGGTGGAGATACACCTCTTGAGAAGACTTTTGATCTTCGCGACGGCTTTGACTACCCAGTGTGTTACTGGTGTCCGGGTATGCGCTCGGTATTTGGATGGCGAACCATAGAACAGGTAAGCACCCACGCATAGGGCCAGCGCGATGTCATACAGTGTGCCAGATGTGGGTTCCAGGCCTGATGTATCCATAACAACCTGAGCGTCACCGTTTTAAAAATCAATCTACACCTGTCGACACGACCGCTGTGCTGTCAGTTAGATCTAAGGCGGTAAAGGTCAGTCACTGCATATATGAAGTACTTCGAACCTGGGGTGAACTGTGTAAGCGCAGCAGCGCCTTACCCCGTGATACTCCGCTACAAAGCCCACTGGATTATCTGGCAACTCACGGCAACGCTATACAGCAAGGCACCCTGGACAATCCAACACCACCTGTTTGCCCAACTACGGGTAATGGCCGTGGGCGTTGTCAGCTCGACTGATTTGGCTGTGTGGGCCAACTCCTTGCAAGGTGCCGGATCATCGCGCCACGTCTGCCAGTTTGGAGATGCCGGGCTCGATACGATCAACCGGAATAGATGAGAACCCCAGTCTTAGGCAATTTTGCGGTGCGGGCTTGGCCAGGAAAAAGACATCTCCTGCTTCAAATAGGATGCCCTGAGCCGCACAATCCTGGTGTAGTTGTCGCGCGTCCAGTCCTGGTGGCCCCTTGAGCCAAAATGATGAGCCACCGGTCGAAGGGCTTACTGTCCACTCTGGCAGGTGCTGATTGAGCGCATCGCGTAGCGTATGCCATCGATCCCGCAGTGAGTGACTTAGGCGTCGGACCAGGGCATCGTGATAGCCGCGCTTGAGAAACTGGGCGACAATCAACTGGTTGTTAGCGGGTGGATGGCGACTCATGAGTCGCCGCAGCGCACGGGCTTCTCGAATAAATTCTGCGGGGGCAACCATGAATCCGATCCGTAATCCCGGCGCGAGCGTTTTGGACAGGCTTCCGATATAGATCACGACGCCGTCCCGGTCCAGACTTTTCAGTGCCGGTGTGGGTTCACCCAGAAAGTTATGTTCACTTTCGTAGTCATCTTCAATGATGACGAAGTTGTCTTGCCGGGCTCTTGCCAGTAGCGCTTCGCGTCGGTCACGGCTTAACGTAACTGTGCTTGGAAACTGGTGACTGGGAGTGAGGTAAAGGCACTGGCAATGTGAAAGCGCTGATCCAGGAACCAGTCCTTTGTCATCCACCGAGAGCGCTTCAATGCGGGCAGTACGGGCCGCAAAGATATTGCGCGCATCCGGGTAACCAGGCTCCTCCATGGCGACCACCTGATCTTCCGTCAACAGTAGATCCGCAGTAAGGTACAGCGCCTGTTGCGCGCCCAGCGTAACAAGGATTTCATCAGGCTGCGCCCATACTCCGCGTCTGGGCAATATGCGTGTGTGAATCTGCTCGACC
>JAAZZE010000047.1 GCA_014239255.1 Gammaproteobacteria bacterium | reverse complement strand
ACTTTCGTGCCGAAGTCCGAAAAGGTGGGCGAATATTCTGCTTTCCAACTAGTCTCTTGATAAATCTTCTGGTGATTCTTCAGACCCTCAGGAGTGGGGTAGATTTCCACGATAACGTAATAAACATAACCTGCCTGAGGAGGGCTTCTAGTAATCGAAAGACTAACGAGATTGTTTTCGTTATCTGGTCCCAGCGGATGTGTTTCTTTAATCCAATTAGCCCATTTTTCTGTCGCTCGATCCACTTCGTCTATTTTTTCGACCGGTACCTTAAAGACGCCACCCCAATTTGTCCGGGGAAGACTATCGCCAGCGTGCACTTGTGCGAATGCAGAAAAAACGAAACACCAAAATGATATAAAAAATATTCTCATGTTTTTGCTCCATACCTATCCAATCAAATCGGAATACGCAGATGTTAAAGAACTATGACAAATCCAACACCATTCTAACATTTCAGCCCTCTATATAGTTACCCTGTCTGATTCATTTACATCACGCTCTTTTGCCCTTGATGTCTTTTAGCCTCAGGTCACGGTATCGGGCGAGATGACTTCCCTTGAATTTTCCGATTGGAACGCTCTCAAGGTGTTTTTGGATACTTCTGATCCTGTAAATGTCAGACTCGGTTAAGCTCTCTTTTTGATTGATTAAGAGGTAGTGGTCAATGAGATCCCCGATGGAGGAAAAACCTGGGGCAGGGGAGAGGTCAAACAATTCGTTTTCAATATCGCGCGCTGTCTTGCCAGCCCACCGCTTAGCATCGGCAAGTCGGCTGAATGTCTTAGTAACGAGAGGGTGTTGATCTTTGCGAATCTGGACCTGATAACGACCGTTTCGCCTGTGAATCGTTGCCATGTTCTAATCCTCACTGTGACTGATTTGTGACAGCCGAGGAGAATCTGAGGAAGCATTCGAACTAGTACATCGCCAGTTCATTGAAAACAAACACAGTAAATGGTGGGCGCGGCAAGTTTCGAACTTGCAACTAACTCTATCAGACACTGCCCCAGATATGTTCTGCTGTTTCAACCAACAGTTCGAGTTTCTCCGTCTGTTTGTCCTCACTTATCTTGTTGCCTTCCTCGGTCGAAGCGAACCCACACTGTGGGGCGATACCGAGTTGATTGAGATCAACAAAGTTTGATGCCTCGTCAAATTTCTTAACCAGAGAATCGACACTTTCAAGCTCGCTGGATTTGGTTGTAATAAAGCCAACCATTATTCGTTGGTTACCTTTCGGGAGTAGCCGTAATGGCGCCAGACCACCCGCCCGCTCTGTGTCGTACTCCAGAAAAAAGACGTCGACGTCAGTTTGAGTAAAGATAGTATCTGCCACAGGGTCATAAGCGCCGTCAGCTACCCAGGTTGACTGAAAATTGCCCCGGCAAAGGTGCATCGCGATAGTCATATCGTCCGGCCGATCTTTGATAGCGTTGCGCATCATTTGGGCGTATTGTTCAATCAACCAATCTGGATCTTGGCCCTGGGCCTTCTTTTCGGCACGGATTTTTGAATCACACAGGTATGCGAAAAAGATGTCATCCATTTGGAGATAGCGGCATCCCGCAGCGTAGAAAGCCTTAACAGCCTTCGCATAGGTCCTCGTGATATCTGCGAAAAGCACTTCAAGGTCCTTGTACTCGGCAGGCTTGATGTCTGTTACAGCTGTTCGGAAATGACAGCAGCTTGGGCCCGGTATGGAGATTTTTGGCTCCACGTTAGATATCGATGCAAGATAAACAAAATGAGCCAACATGGGATGGTCGTCAGGGAAGTCCAGTTTATCGGGTATTGTGGGAAAAATCGGCCTCAACGTAGCTCCCGAAAATTTCAGCCCCTGATCGCGTTCAACCAGTTCGAGACCAGTTAGGCCACCTAAAAAGTCGTAATGCCAGAAAGAACGTCGATACTCACCGTCGGTGACGGACTTCAGCCCAGCTGACTCCTGCATCATTACCGCTTGGGAGATAGCCTCGTCTTCAATCGAAGACAACACATCGGTATTGATGTTTCTATCTTCAAGACAGGCTTTGCGGGCGTCTTTCACCGCTTGAGGGCGCAAAAGACTGCCAACATGATCGGCACGAAAAATCGGTTTCTTATTAGACATCAGGCATTCACTCTATCGTCGGATCAGTCGCTCAAAATGTGAATGATCTGTGTCAGTCATTCCTGGCCATGTGTTTGTTTATTAATTGATCGCACGATCTTTGGTGAATTCACCGGTGGGTACTGCCATAGCGCTACCGTGGGTTAGTTTCGCATGGTTTCTCGAGCTTTAACCTTGCGTTCAGTTTCCATCATGAAACCAGGGTCTTCACGGCACAGAGCTTCTGTTCGACGCATAATCTCTTGATTGGATAGGTCTAGGTCCAGTTCCCTGCCATAAGGTTGTGGGATGTACCAGGGTGTATGGACGTACAGTTCCAAGTAGTTGTGATCGGGATCATGAAAGTAGATCGACCATGCATTGCCATGAATCGCATAGCGGTCGATATTGACACCTGCCGCTACCAACTTGTCGCGCATACCTCGAAGTTCGTCCAGATTCTGTACTAAAAAGGACAGTTGCTGTGCGGCACTGTAATTGGCATCGTCTGGTCTTCCGCCGATCAGTACGAGTTCATGATGTTCTTCTGGGTTAGTTGACAGAAACATCATTGGACAGGAAGTGATGGGGTGAGGTCCTTGGTCGGTGATGGTAAAACCCATCACCTGGGTGTAAAACTCCTCCATCTTTTTCATATCCCTTGCATTGAGGCCGATGTGGCCGATGGTGGGGCTGGGTTGACTGGACATGGTTATTTACCTTTTGGAATTAGAACAGATCATGGTTAGCTGAACGATCGTATATCGGGTGATGAGTTGGTCTATTTACGGGCATTAAAGGGCCGGGTATTTGCCGAGCAAATATTCCCATAATCGTCACGTCTGTGACAATCGTCGTGTGCAGCCGTGTGGCGTTAGTTTCAGCCATCTGAAAGCGTGAGTATGCCAAGGTAGATGCTCTCAGTGAGTTCTGCGGTGATTTCGCAATGACCGTGTTCAGTGCTGTGACACTTCACTGTGTAACTGCCACTTTGTTGATCAAGGCCGTCGAATTTGAAGTCACCATATTCGTCTGATAAAACACTTTGTGATAATTTACCTTCTTTAAACAGTTCGACTTCAACACCGGTTGCTGCATCAGTTATACCATCGGTGGTTTTGACTACAGTACCGCCGATGAAGTCCTTAGTGAAGCGGTCGAGGTTCTTGTAGTAGACCCTTGGGCTGGTCTTATATTCTGGATTCAAGACCTGCAGTTCCTGTTCTTCAGCGATACTGCTCATCTCATCGTCGCGGACTTTCAACGAATGGAAGACACCTGTCGGGCAGACTTGTACACAACGTAATCCGGATTCACCCCGATCCAGTAGGTGGGCATCAAAATTCCATTTTTGGGCAACCTGCTCTTCTTCATTCCACCAGATTGCACCATAGGGGCACGAGTCGACTATCTCGCGTTTCCCTCTAGCTTTCTCAGGATCGATCATCACGATGCCATCTGGCCGCTGGTAGACAGAACCATCGTTGGACTTTCGAACACAGGGAGCGTCATCGCAATGGTTGCAGGTGGTCGGCCTGAACGACACATCGACCATAGGTGTCTGGCCTCGCTCGCGTGACTCGATGTAGAACCATTCGTGTCCGTGTAGAGGTTGCGGTGCCGAATAGCCAGGGAAACTGTTACCGACGTACTCGTCTTTACAGGCTAGGTAACAGTTATGACAGTTGTGGCACTTGGCCACATCAATGATGAGGTTCCACTTTTCCATATTGTGCAATAGTGACGCGGGTTACAATTGGTAGGGAATATAGATTACGAATTCCTACACCAGATGGTTAAATTACCTTCAAAGATTGTGATTTTGCTGTGCTATGTTACACGTAGGGAGAGAAGGTGGAAAGAATAGTGTCTGGAAGATTTCCAATTTTGTTGTGGGGGGTAGCCACTGCGCTGCGTTACTCCGCGTTGCGGTATCCATCTTTCAAGACCAGGCTAATGGAAAAGGACGTACTTGCCCAGATAAAGACTCAGGACGAACTGTCCGGACGATGGTACCGGTTTAAAAACGGACGACTTAAATCGCGAGCTGGCGTGCACCCGTCAGCTCAAGTTTGTTTAACGTTCAGGACAGCCGAGATCGGTGCCAAGTTGCTGACCCCACCACTTGACCATCAGCAATTTGTTAATGCGGCGAAGGCCTTCAATGTGGAGATTGATGGTCCGGAAGAGTTATCGCTGTGGTTTATGGAAACGCTGCGGATGATCCAAACGGTCGGCTGGTCGTATGGAACAGCGACTGCAGGTGGCGAGGTGCGTTACGTCAATAACACTAATGGCGGTCCTGTATTTGTTTACGTTAAGGATGGCAAAATTATTCGTATTACACCGATAGAATTCGATGATTCTGAAGATGCACCATCGTGGTCGATAAAGGCTCGAGGTCGAACATTTACACCCCCGCGGCGCACGACCATCGCGCCACATGCACTGGCATCAAAGTCTGTGATTTATTCGAAGGATAGATTGCTTTATCCGCTCAAACGGGTTGATTTCGATCCCAATGGAAATCGCAATTGTGGCAACCGCGGCAAGTCGGGATACGAGCGAATCAGTTGGGAGGAGGCTCTTGATATTGTAGCCGGCGAAATCCAACGGGTTCGTCGCAAACACGGCAAAGGTGCAATTCTCAGTAGCCACAGTTCGCACCACACCTGGGGTAACGTTGGTTATTACATCTCAGCAAACTTCCGGTTTATGAACACGATCGGCCATACCAAAATGGTGATCAACCCGGACAGTTGGGAAGGGTGGTACTGGGGGGCTATGCATCACTATGGCCACAGTATGCGCAATGGAGCCTTTGAGCCTTACGGTCAGGTACAAGATTGCCTCGAGAACTGCGAGATGATTGTCTTTTGGTCCAGTGATCCAGAATCATCCAGTGGCTCCTACGCGGCGTTTGAAGGCACTATTCGTCGACAATGGGCCAAGGAACTTGGCGTGAAGATGGTGCATATCGACCCTCACCTTAACCACACAAGCGCGTTCCTTGGCGGTAAATGGATTCCAGTATTGCCAGGAACGAGCCCAGCCTTGGCCCATGCGATCTCCTATGTGTGGATCGATGAAGGCCTTTACGACAAGGAATACGTCGCCTTGCGCACAACCGGATTTGAAAAGTGGCGCTCTTATATCATGGGCGAGGAGGATGGCGCAGCGAAGACCCCGGAATGGCAGGAACCGGAGACAGGCGTACCAGCGCACGTGGTCCGAGCGCTGGCCCGAGAATGGGGTAACAAAAAAACTTATCTTGCTGCGGGTGGTAAAGGTACTACCTTTGGTGGCGCCTGTCGTTCGGCGACCGGTACGCAATGGGCTCGTTCTATGGTCTGCCTGATGGCGATGCAGGGGCTAGGAAAGCCCGGTATCAATTTTGGCAACCTGCAGACTGGCGCACCGCTCGATCTTCACTTTTATTTTCCGGGCTATGCTGAAGGCGGAATTTCTGGGGATATCGAAGGTTCTGGTACTGCGTTTAACCTGTTCCAGCGTATGCCACACGTCATGAGTATGAACAGCGTCAACCAGAAGGTTCCTCGGACCTACATTGCGGAATCGATTACTGAGGAACGGGTCGAAGGTTACCCAACAGACCCACGTTCGTTGGAACGCCAATTTCAGAAATTCAGCTACCCCTCACCCGGGCACTCCCGAGTCCGGATGATGTACAAGTACGGCGGGTCGCATTTCAGCACTGTAATGGACTCGAACCGGTTGGTTCGGGCCTATCAATCAGACGAACTGGAGTTTGTGGTCAACCAGTCCATTTGGGATGAAGGTGAGGTGAAATTTGCCGATATTGTACTGCCCGTGTGCACCAACTTTGAACGCTGGGATATCGGTGAGTGGGCTGTGGCTGGGGGCTACGCACATCATAATGAATGTCAACTCAATCACCGGGTTATCGCTATGCAACACAAATGTATAGAGCCACTCGGAGAGTCACGTTCTGATTTCCAGATTTTCCTGGATATCTCCAAGCGCCTCGGTCTCGGGGCGTACTTTGCCCAGGGTATGACAGAACTGGACTGGTGCAAACTGCAGTTTGAAGCCTCAGACCTTAAAGGAGTCGTCGGCTGGAAGGAGTTTCTAAAAAAAGGGTATTACGTTGTTCCGGCAGAAGCGGAAAATCTTAGGGTACCAACCTCATTCAGGTGGTTTGCAGAGGGTCGAAAAAAAGATGTTCCAGAGCCCCATCCTCTGCCGTCGGAATACGGCGGCGAATTTCGAAAGGGACTTCAGACACAGTCGGGCAAGATAGAATTTGAAGCGACAAGTCTTAAGAAATTTGGCGACGAAGAACGGCCGCCGATAAACCGTTACATTCCAAGTTGGGAAGGCTTGAATAACAAAACCCTTGCCGCACGGTTCCCGTTACAGCTGATCACGCCACATCCCAGGTACAGTTTCCATACACATACTGACGGCAAAGACAGCACGATCAACGACATCGAAGCCCACAGAGTACTCATCGACGATTACTATTACTGGCCGGCACGGATCCACCCCCAGGATGCGGTAGACCGCGGTATCTCTCACCATGACCTCATCCGGTTGTTTAACGACCGTGGTGATGTTATCTGTGCTGCTGTTGTCACCGAGAGAATTCTGCCCGGAGTCATCCATTCGTACGAGTCATCGGCTGTGTATGACCCAATCGGTGAGCCAGGCTTATCCCCGGAACGTGGAGGCTGTGTCAACCAGTTAACCCCGGCCAGACCACAGACAGCGAAGACCACGGCTACAGCACCGAATTCCTGCCTGATCCAAGTCGAACAGTGGCATAGTACTTCCCGCAATTAGACTTATACCGGCATCGATGTTGATGCTGAATTTCGAGGCATCACATCCAAGCGGCCATCAGGTTTCGTTTGTGACCGAATTAACGAGCGTGCCGACTAGGTTGACCTCTACTTCGACAGAATCACCCTCGGTGAGGAATATCGGCGGTGTGCGCTTGAAGCCGACTCCACCTGGTGTTCCGGTTACTAACACATCACCCGGGTGCCAAGGCAAAGCTCTCGACACGTAAGAGATCAGCGTCGGAATATTGAACGCTACGTCATTGAACTCGCCAAACTGCATCTGTTCGCCATTGAGGCGGGTAGTGACTGTCAGAGCATCGGGGTCGGGAATGTCATCGGTAGTCACTAACCACGGTCCAAAGCCACCGGTTGCGTTGAAGTTCTTGCCCATGGAATATTGATGGACGTGGAATTGCCAGTCACGGACACTGCCCTCGTTATAACAGGAATAGCCAGCAACGTAGTCCATGGCATTTTCCGGTTCGATATGTGCGCCGCCCTTGCCAAGTATTACGGCAATCTCGCCTTCAAAGTCGAGTTGTTCAGACACTTTTGGTACAAGAAGGGGTTGTTGATGACCCACTTGAGTCTGTGCATGCCGATGAAACAGGACTGGATATTCGCCGATGGTGCGGCCGGCCTCACGTGCGTGGGCCAGATAGTTCACGGCAACGCAAATTACTTTTCCTGCGTTTGGGATCAGAGGTAGGAACTCAATCTCCTCAATTGGAAAATCGGCAGGTCTCCCATCAGCCATGTCGGCCGCTCTTGTTAGAGCGTCAGTTTCGAGTAGATCTTTAAGGTCAGATACCCCGTCGATCGCTGAGGTGAGATCGCAGATGCCATCGTTGGTGACAGCACCATATCCGCTCACGCCGTTCCGGATAAAACTTGTTAACTTCACTGGTTCTCCTTTAAAGACTAGGTCCTAATATAATTGCACCGTTTACGTTTGCAGGGCATCGACGCTCGGAACATCACCGGCAGCCGGCGCACCCTTTCAATCTAGAATATGTAGTGGCAACCGACAACGCGCAGTTAGCAGTGTCTAATGATAAAGCCAATTCGGCAGCAGTAGTACATAACCGGGTAGAAGCACCAGTATCAGCAGCCGAATAATGTCTACGCACCAAAAAGGAGTGACGCCCTTAAATATGGTGGTGGTTTTCACGTCTTTGAGCACACCGGCCAGAACAAAAACATTCAGGCCAACCGGCGGTGTGATCAGACTGATCTCGGTGACGACGACCGCAATTACACCGAACCAGACCAGAATCTCCTCGGGCCCCAGACCGGCATAACTCAAACCCTGTACTACGGGAAAGAAGATAGGAATCGTCAGCAGCAGCATCGACAGACTCTCGAACACACAACCCAGAATGATATAAATGGCAAGGATAACAAGCAAAACGATCAGTGGTGACATGTCGAAGCTGGTGACAAAATCCAGTAGCGCGGTGGGCAGTCCTGCGCGGTTGACAAAGTTAGAGAAAATGAGCGCCCCGAAGAGAACGGCAAACAGCATAGCGGTCGTCCGGGCGCTATTGACCAGAACATCATAGTAATCTCGCCACGACCGTACACCGCGCGCGAGCGCCAGCAGGAACGCGCCACCGGCACCGATACCTGCAGCTTCAGTGGGGGTAAAGACGCCGCCGTAAATTCCACCAATAACTAATACAAATAGCAAAATCGTACCCCACACTCCACCAAGAGCGCGTATTCGATCAGGCCAGGCCATGCGCTCTGCTTGGGGACCGTCCTGAGGACGACGCCAGACCACATACTGAACTGCGACCAGATAAAGTCCGATACCTAATAGGCCAGGCAGAAATCCTGCAGCAAAAAGCTCGCGAATACTCGTCTCGGTCATAAGACCATAAATCACGAGGATCACGCTTGGTGGAATCAGAATGCCGAGCGTACCGCCCGCTGCTATTGATGCTGTAGCCAGCGAGTCGCTATAGCCGTATCGGCGCATGGGTGGCATCGCGACCTTGGACATTGTTGCGGCTGTGGCCAAGCTTGAGCCGCAGATTGCACTAAAGGAGCCACAGGCAACAATCGTTGCCATAGCCAAGCCACCCCGGCGGTGACCTAAAAAGGCGTTGGATGCCGCATAGAGTTCTGCCGACAATCCTGCTCGGGACACCAGGTTACCCATCAGAATGAAAAGTGGTATGACTGACAGGCCGTAATTCAATGCGGTTTCAGAAACCAGCGTCCCGATCATCGACAGCGAGGGCTTCCATCCGGTCAACAGACCAAAACCGGTGAAGCCGACTATCCCCATTGCAAAAGCAATAGGCAGCCGTAAAAACACCAGAATCAACAGGCAGGCAAATCCGACTAGTGCAACTGTCACGGTGTGGCCTTCTGTAAGAGCGTTTGGAAGGGTGCCGCGTTAGATCTCTAACGTCTGACTTTCGAGAGACATTGGACCTTGACCACGGAGGTATCGCAGTGCATTGAATAGAAAGGCAATTGATGCCGTGCCACTCATTACAGCGATGAAGTAGGTAATCGGCGCATACGGGATGGCCAAGAATTCTGTCGTATCACCATACTCGGCCATGAAAGTTGCACTAATCCAGACCCGCCAGGCGACAAAAATCATCATAACTGCCATCAAGAGATTTAAGACAATCTGCCGCGCATTGATCCAACTGGGCGGCATCCACAGATCCAATAGGTCGACGCTGACATGTTCTTCCCGGTAGCAGACGGTAGGCAGGACGGCAAATACAATCAGACCCATCATAAGCTGGGTGAGTTCAGTAGCACCATCAAGCGGGGAATTGAAAAAGTAACGGCCAACTACATCAATACAAGTCATCGCCATCAGGGCGAACAACACGAGAGCCGATGCCCCGTCCCCGAACTTCAACCAGAAATCGGTAGAGTCCGACGACGGGACAGCATGCTGGAAAGTCTCCGGGTCGTTGACTCGGCGACTCATTCGGTTTTACTCAGTAACTGCGGGCAATGGAGCGTAGTTCCTCAAGGGCAGCTTTGCCGTCAACACCGGCTTTGCCGACACTTGCAACCCAGTCTTGCTCAACCGATGCCATGATCTCAAGATACTTCTTGTGAATCTCGGCGCTTGCCGTATTAATAGTGGTGCCAGCTTCTTTGGCCGCTGCTAAGCCGTCTACATCAGCTGCGTCCCAATGCTCGCCTGCAAGTTGCGACAGTTTCTCACCGGAAACACCTATGATCGCGTTGCGATCGTTCTCGGAGAGACCAGCAAGGAAATCATTGTTCATGATAAAGGCGAAACTACCGTAGTAGAGGCCGCCAGGCATGATGGTGACATGAGGTACGACTTCCTTAAGGCGAAAACTTTTCTGTGTTTCCATTGGCATGAAGATGCCATCGGCAACACCGGTTGACAGCGCTTCATAAACCTTTGGTGCTGGTAGTTTGACTGCAGTCACCCCTAATGCTTTGCCCACCGAACTGCCTACACCGCCAGGCACACGAATTTTCTGGCCACGAAGATCGTCGAGGCTATTAAGTGGGGATTTGGTCTGGATGACAGCAGGGCCGTGGGACGTCAACCCAACCAAGGTTACACCTTTGTGCTCATCAGCCTTGGCCAGGTATTTTTGGTGAACGCGCCAGTAAGCAACGGAAGCCGCCTCGGCACTCGTGCCGAGATTCGGCATTTCGACGGCCTGGGTAGCCACATAGCGGGTGTTGTAGCCATGGAAGATCCAGGCAGCATCAGCAACCCCATCGCGAACCAACTCAAACTGCTTGAGGGGCGATGCGAGTCCATATTCGATCTTGGTCGTTACTCGCCCGTCGGTCGCTTCTTCGATCCATTTGCCCCAGGTCGGCCAGACTCCGGCATTAATAAGATGAGTGGGTGGCGCCCAACTACTGATATTGAGTACTTCCTGGCTGGATGCTGGGGCGGTCACGAACAGCATAACGGTAGTAATCGCCAGCAATTTTAGTCGCATAAACATTTCTACTCCTCCTTTATGATAGTTACTAATGGCTGCTATGATAGTTACTAATGGCTGCATGATATGACAAGTGCTATAGCCGTTCCGAAAATCTCTTGGTCTAGTTGTTTAGTGTGGAAATAATTCGTCTTCAGTCAATAACCTCAAGTAAGTTTGATGTTATACCGGAAAGCCTATTTTGTTACTACCTTGCAGTCAATAGCGCCAAAGATAGGCTGCCCGGATTTTGGATCAATCATGGTGATTCTTACTCTATCGCCAAACTGCAAAAAAGGGGTCTCCGGTTCACCTATCTCAATAGTCTCAATCATACGTTTCTCCTGAATACATGAAGACCCTACATCCGGGTTTTTGTTTGATACTGTACCGGAGCCTATGATAGTGCCAGCCCCCAAAGACCTAGTCATAGCGGCGTGTTGAACCAGATGGCAAAAGTCAAACGTAAGATCATCTCCCGCATTGGGGCAGCCGAACAGATTTCCATTTAATTCTGTGATCAATGGGAGGCTAATCTTTCGGCCATTCCAGTGAGAGCCTAACTCGTCTGGTGTTACGCAAACCGGAGAAAACGCAGAGGCGGGTTTGGACTGAAAGAAACCAAATCCTTTGTTTAATTCCGGACGCATAATGTTGCGGAGAGAAACATCATTACATAGCATAATCAGTTGGATATGCTCCGCAGCTTGTTCATAGGTGACGCCGTAGGGCACATCATTGGTAATGATTGCCACTTCCGATTCAAAATCAATTCCCCAGCTGTCATCAGAAATTTCGATTGGGTCCTCAGGACCAATGAACCCGTCAGAGCCTCCCTGGTAAAGAAGAGGTTCCTGGTCGAAACCAGCCGGCATTTCCGCTCCGCGGGCTTTTCTAACCAATCGCATATGATTGAGGTATGCGCTGCCATCAGCCCATTGGAAAGCACGGGGCAATGGAGATGACATTTCAGAAGCTACGAATGGTCGGGCATCTAAAGACCCCTCGCTATTTAACCTGTCGTATAGTTTTTGGAGTTCCGGTAATGCCTTATCCCAGATATCAAGCGCCGCCTGCAGGTTTGGTGCAATATCACTTGCTAGCATCATTCGTGTCAAATCACGATTTACGACAACTAACGTACCATCGCGCCCACCTTCTTTTAAAGATCCCAGTTTCATGCCATCTTTTTTCTTTGTACAAATTTAGGTTGTTCTAACCTCGGGGCAACTACCGTAGCAGATTTGAATCAACTAGGCGAGTCGCCAAGATCCTGAGGATTTGTGATGCCTGGCCCGGTTGTTATTTGATTTATGATCTGTGGCCAGGTTGAAGCAATACCGCGGTAAGATGAGAATCTATTGTCAGGGTAATATGAACTGGTTGTTGGGCACAAGCGTCTCAGACGATTGACTGACCCGCATTACGAACCGTTTCAGGAGGCGTTTAATGAAGAATCGGATTCCACCCGCCTGGGTCGAAGGGACAGCGAGTCGACAGGCTCACTGCGACCTGCCAGAGGGTACCTACGAACGTGAGATTGGGCGCGAGGGTTTCTTTGGTCCGGCAAGTCATATCCACCACACCCATCCGCCGACCAGTTGGTCGACGTTCGAAGGTCCATTGCAACCACGCGCGTTTAACCTTACTGGTTTGAGCACGCCGCAAGGCAACCCGTGGGATGCACCGGTGATACTTTCCAATGCTGCCACGCAGATTCGAATGTGGCGAACTGGTGGAGTCATGGGAGCTCTCGCCAGCAACGCCGATGGGGACCAGGTGCTGTTTGTGCACGAGGGTACCGGACACCTGTACTGCGACTATGGCCACATGGCCTTCTCAGAAGGGGACTACCTGGTGATTCCACGATCAATCCAGTGGCGTCTGGAATGCGACGGAGCCGCGGTGCTGCTGATGATCGAAGCGACCGGTGATTCGTTTGGTCTGCCGGAGAAAGGACCGGTCGGTCAACATGCGATTTTTGACTCGGCCATTCTGGATCGCCCGAAGATCGACGAGGCGTTTCAGGCACAGTATTCGGAGCGCGAGACTGCGGTCATGGTAAAGCGGCGGAATGTACTGACCACCATCACCTATCCGTTCAATCCGCTGGATGCTGTTGGTTGGCATGGTGACCTGTGTGTACAGCGGTTGAACTGGCGTGATATTCGACCGCTCATAAGTGCACGCTATCACCTGGCTCCGTCTGCACACACCACCTGGCTCGCTGACCGTATTGTTATTGGAACGTTCTGCCCTAGGCCTATCGAAAGTGACCCCGGAGCGCTAAAACTGCCGTTCTACCATGCCAATACTGACTACGACGAGTTCATCTTTTATCATCGGGGACAGTTTTTCAGTCGGGACAATATCAAGCCCGGTATGTCAACGTATCACCCATCTGGTTTTTCACACGGACCCCATCCCGAGGCCTACAGGATTGCGATGGCGCATGCACGCAGCGAAACCGACGAAGTGGCAGTGATGGTCGATACACGAGATCCATTGGATTTACATGATCTCAGCGACGGTGTTGAATGGGACGGCTACGTTAACAGTTGGAAAGAATAGGGGTGTTACTTCACAACCTCATTTGTAAGGTAGAAGCAAAACCTTAGTCCAGCACTACTGGGAGGTAACGGAAGCCGCGAAAACGGATACGCGGGTCGCGTTCTGGCGTGCCAGCCAGATCAATCGCTGGGAATCGCGCGACTAGCCGGCCAAAAGCAATCCGCCCCTCAAGTCTCGCAACGTTCATACCGGAGCAGGCATGTCGGCCCTGGCCAAATGCCAAGTGGTTGTTTGGTGAACGGCCAATATTCAGTCGATTCGGTGCTTCAAAACAGTCTGGATCCCGATTTGCTGCGCCTACACCTAGCGTCAAAAAAGAGTCGGCAGGAATGGTTGTATCGCCTATAACCATGGTCTCGGTCGTGAGCCGGTTATTGAGTTGCAGTGGACTTTCATAACGGAGCAGTTCTTCGACAGCATAGTCTGCCAGTTGCGGTTGGGCAGCAAGCAGTTCTAATTGGTCACGGTGTTTAATTAATGCGTACACGCCGTTGCCAATCAGGTTAGTTGTAGTTTCATGGCCCGCATTCAGCAGGAAAATACAGTTGTGTAGTAGTTCGGCTTCAGTTAGTTTTTCACCACCTTCTTTTTCACTAATTAGCCGAGTCAATACGTCCGACGCAGGATCACCTGGTGAGCGACGTCGATCGGCAACCAATAGCTTTAAGTAATCCGTGAACGCAACGACCGCATTGTTACCGGCCTGCAGAACGGATTTCTCCGGGGCAGGTTCTAATGCAGATAGTATTGCCAGTGACCATCCTCTAAGTGGTTGCCTTTCATCACGTGGCACGTCAAGTAGGTTGCCGATGACCTCGATCGGAATGCGTGCCGCAAAGTGACGGATGATATCTACTGCTTCCAAATTCTCCATATCGTCGAGCAGTTCGTCGATTAGTTTGATCAGACCTTCTTCCATCTTTTGTATTGCACGTTGATTTAGAGCACCCATGATTAGTCGGCGTACTCGTGTATGTAGCGGCGGATCATTAAAGACGAGACTTGTGGTGTGGTGTTCAAGGAGCGGACTGTCACCGAATTTGGGGGTAAATTCGGCCTTCTTGTCTGAACTGGTTCGAGGATCCCTATATGCTGTCAGTACGTCGTCATAGCGTGTCAGGAAATATGATTTTCTGCCCAGTTGGTGTACCGGGTTGTGGCGGCGTAGTAGTGTGTACCATGGATAGGGATCGTCGACAAAACCCAATGGTGGTTCAGTTAACCTAAAACTGGTCAGCGCGTTCTCTGAGGGTTGCTCGTAGTTGTATGGGTTGTTAGGCATTGGTGGTTGGTTCGATCCAGTCTGCTTAAATTTATCGCTCGTGAATTACTTGGCAGACTGATTACTGAACAACGTATAGCATATCAGGGTGATGTCGACATCGGGTGCAATTGGATACGTCTAGTTTCTGTCGATCTTTACAATACATTCTGTGTGATTCAACTCTTCAATATGACCAGACCACCAGAGGTTGAATTAGGCAAGATAAAAGGACTGGTTAAGACGATGGGATTGGATAAGTTACTGGATAAGGCTGAATCGAAATAAGACGGCCTCTACCCATTGATGGAGTACCGCCACCGCCACAATGGGTGGGCAGGTCCGTATGCGCTTGGACCGACCCCGGCATCCGAATCCATTGTGCCTGTAGACCGAACCATAACTTTTAACTAACATTCAATCTGGCCCAGTTTGGGTGGGCGGATTACATCTTCAACATCATAGTTGAAACAGCGAATGAATTTTATTATGGTAGACATTCATCAACAATAAGATAGTAGGAAGGAGATATGAGCAATCTAATTAAGAAACTGTCACTCAGTCTGGTTTTCGTTCTTTCATTTGCAATGAATGCCCAAGCGGGTGGGCTTGCAAAAAGCGGAGAATTTTCTGGAACTGCTTTTTACTCTGGAAAAGTGTTAGCAATGGTTATGAAGGGGCAAGCCCCAGTATTAATTCAAGCCGAATATTATGGTGGCACCAAGAATAGTGCTGGCAGTGGTTTATTTGATGCGAATTCTTTCAAATGTAATTTCACTTTAGAAGTGATTCAAATGCCTCAGACAGATAGCATTGGATTCTGTACGTTCGTTGATGCTGATGGAGATACTATGATCCAGCGGGGCGTGATAAACGGAACACTGGGAGGGCCCGGCAAAGGGGTTGCAAAGTTTGTTCACGGAACTGGTAAATATGAAGGGATTACTGGCGATGCAGTTTGGAATATCAGCCCATTACCTCCTGCTGAGCAGGGTACATTTCAAGGATGGAATTCATTTAGCGGCTCTTACCAACTACCCTGATACCAAAAACTGAGTCTATGAGAAAGGTCTAGTTCATATACTCAAATGATGTAGCCAATGGCCCTGCTTCGGCAGGGCCATTGTGTGTTTATTGAGAGGGCATCACATACTGCACACACTTAGCCCAACCTTGCCGCCAAATCCTTTCATCCGAAACCACATCAGCCTCTAGCTCGACTGCTTATAGTGTCGCAAGCGGTCGCAATAAAACCCCGCATAACACTCTCTTAATTTGCAGATTAATCCTACAATCAAGGTCGCCCTAAGATAATTTACTGCTCGATACTAGATGCGTGTACCGGGCTTGTCGGTTATCCTTATCATATAATGACTCACTCAGTTGATAGCCGAAGAAAATACAGATGACCGACATGATTCGAGTTGATGCTCACGTCCATCTTTACCGGACACGGGAAGAGGGATCTACCGAGAAGAGAGGCTACGAAGTCTGGGAATACGGTACTCAGACCGATATTCACGAGACCGAATGTGTTGGAACCGTCGACGAACTGCTGGTCCAGATGGAAGCGACCAGCATATCCAAAGCGGTTATTGTCAATCTGTTTTCAGCCAAGGTCAACAGACAGATCGCAGTCGCCGCACTTCCGGAACAACTGACCGAAAGTGAAAAAGGCCAACGCCTGGCCGACATCAACGCGTGGATCAGAGATGAGATCATCTCATTTAATCGATGGAACTGCGACATATCTAGGCAAAATTCAGGCCTGGTACCTTTCGTGGCGGCCGATGTCAATGCATTGCCAGGACCGCTTTGTGCGCAACACGTTCGGGATATGGTCGAGAATCATTCCGCAGCTGGTGTCAAACTACACGGGGCCTTTCAGGGGTTTGATATGTCCGACGAGCGCCTCTGGCCCACCTACCAGGTGTGCCAGGAACTGGCCGTTCCAATCATTGCCCACTCAGGGCCCGACCGCGATAGCAAAGGTTTTGCTGAACCTCGTGCTTTTGGACGGATGTTAAAGGCATTCCCTCAACTCCGAGTTGTAATCGCCCATCTGGGTGGAGGCAGTTGGGCCCAAACACTCGAGATTGCCCAAACCTATCCCAATGCCTACTTCGACTGTTGCGAGATCATTGAATGGACGCGCAGTACCAACGGCCCTACCGATCAACAACTCGCTCAGCTGATTCGGGATATCGGACCCGACCGTGTCATGATGGGCTCGGATTTCCCCTGGTATGACCTGGACCACTCGATAGATCGCGTGTTCAGCCTTCCGCTGCTATCACAGGAAGAGAAAGAACGGATAGTCGGCGCCAATGCCGTCGAAATACTGGGCCTATAAAATAGCATTGCCCGAACAAAATCCATTGATCCGAACGCGTTCTAGGGCATAACACTACCGCCATTCACACCAATGCCCTGGCCGGTAATAAAGGTCGAACCTGGTCCTGCGAGAAAAACAGCGAGTTCTGAAATCTCATCAGGCTGGCCGATCCGACCCAGGGGAATATCTGATTCTTTAGCCAGCCATTGCGGACTCATATTCTCAACCTTCAACATATTGGTGTCGATCGGTCCTGGACAGATACTGTTGACCAGAATACCCGGAGCAAATTCTCTGGCCCAGGATTTCGTCAAGGAAAGCACGGCCGCTTTTGACGCGCAGTAAACTGAAAACTGCTCCCTGCCAAGGTAGGCCAAGTCAGAAGCGATATTGATGACCCGACCACCGACCCCCTGTGCAACCATATGACGAATCGCCTCTCTGCCCATCAGAAATGTACCACGAACATTCGTACCCATCACCCACTCGAACTCAGAAAGATCTGTCTCTAGTAGTGGTTTCTCAAGCTGCACACCAGCATTGTTGACCAGAATATTGAAACTCTTAAAATCGCGTAACAAGTCTTTAAATAGTCTACTAACCTGATCTTGCTCTGAGACGTCGGTCACGTACGCTCTTGCCTCTCCGCCGGCTTCAGTGATCAATTGGCACACTTCACTCGAATCTGAGTCTGCAATTAAAGCAACCCTGGCACCGGCTTTCCCCATCGCCAGTGCGATGGCCTTTCCAATGCCTCGGGATGCACCGGTCACAAGTACGGTACTTCCGATCAGGGTGGTCATTACTGGTTTATCCACAATATCCTTTCAGGAAATGTAATCCATCTGATTTCAAGAGCAAGACCAGCTAGCGTCGAATATTCCGAAATGTTCTAACAGCTGAATCTAAATCAAGCCGCACTGCAACGCCATGCACAACCCTACCTTAGGCTAATAACTCACCACGATCCACACTCAGTGCCTGCCCGGTAATATTACTGGCATGGTCTGACGCCAGGAAAAGATAAGTGGAAGCCATATCGTCGGGTTCCATCAGCCCACCGATTGCCTGTCCAGATAGGATTTCCTCGAGGCAATCTTCCTCGCTGCGATCCTCATTGTCCGCCATGGTCGAAAGTGACCGCATCGCCGCATCGAATCCCGTGTCGGTAGGGCAGGTGCACGGGCCAGTCCCAGTGATTATCTGGGCAGACGTA
>JAAZZE010000046.1 GCA_014239255.1 Gammaproteobacteria bacterium | reverse complement strand
GCCTTTCGTGCCGCCGATCTTGGCCTTAAAGTGGCCCTGGTCGAGCGTTATCCGACTCTCGGCGGCGTTTGTCTGAATGTAGGTTGTATCCCGTCCAAGGCATTGCTGCATGCAGCGCGCGTTATTGAGGAGACTCACGAGATGCGTCCCCATGGCATCGATTTTGGGGACCCGGTCATTAACGTAGTGCAACTGCGCAAGTGGAAAGAAAAAGTTGTTGGCCAGTTGACCGGCGGCCTTGCCGGCTTGGCGAAAAAACGCCGAGTCGAAGTCATCACAGGCATTGGCGAATTCACCTCATCACATACCATAAGCATTCGAGGATCTGCGGGTGAACGAACCGTACGTTTTTCTCAGGCGATTATCGCCGCTGGCTCGCAAGCGATTGCATTACCAGGGCTTCCAGAGGATCCACGCATCATCGACTCGACCGGAGCTTTAGCGCTTGACCACATTCCGGATCACTTGCTGGTTATCGGTGGCGGCATCATCGGTCTGGAACTGGCTACGGTATTTCGAGCGCTCGGCAGCCAGGTCAACATTGTTGAGATGTCCAGCCAACTAATCCCTGGCGCCGACCCTGACCTGGTCAAACCGCTCGCCAAACGGCTGGCAAAACAGTGCGATGGCATCTATCTGAATACCCGGGTCATCAGCGCACAACCACAGGACAATGGCTTGCTCGTCAGTTTTGCAGCCGACAACACCCCTACCAGAAACCGTTATGACGCTGTTTTGGTTGCGGTGGGACGCACACCGAACGGCCATCACATCAATGCACCAGCGGCGGGCGTTGCGGTTGATGAGCAGGGCTTTATTACAGTAAATACTCAGCAACAAACCAACGTCGCCCACATTTTTGCCATTGGCGATATTGTCGGCCAGCCTATGCTGGCTCACAAAGCAACCCACCAAGCTAAGGTAGCGGCCGAGGTGGCCGCCGGGCATAAAAGCGCATTCGAAGCTCGAGTCATCCCATCGGTTGCCTATACCGACCCGGAAATCGCCTGGGTGGGACTTACCGAGACTGAGGCAAAAAACCAGAATATCGAGTATGAAAAAGGCATCTTTCCCTGGGCGGCCAGCGGCCGGGCACTGGCACTGTCTCGAAGCGAAGGCTTTACCAAGTTGCTTTTCGAACCGGTGACACAGCGAATTCTTGGCGGCGGCATTGTCGGGTCCAACGCCGGCGAGCTGATTGCCGAGATTGGCCTTGCCATTGAAATGGACTGTGTTGCTCAGGATGTCAGCCTTACTGTACACCCACACCCTACACTGTCCGAGACCACGGCATTTGCGGCAGAAGCCTTCGAAGGCACAATCACTGATCTATATCTGCCACGCAAGCGCTAGCGACGCCAGGCAACATTGGCCGGCATCCCAACCTCCACCCACCGTGCAGACCTCCCTCAGCTTTAGCGTCACGGGCAGCGGACCACCACTGGTTATTCTGCATGGTCTTTTCGGTTCGGGCACCAACTGGAGGCGTATTGCCGATAATCTGAAACACCGCTGGCAGGTTTTTACCCCGGACCTACCCAACCATGGCAAATCGCCCTGGGTAACTAACATGAGCTACCCGGCACAGGCGCAGGCAGTGGCACAGTTTATCCAGCAACACGCGCTGGACCAGCCCGTTCTGCTGGGGCACAGCATGGGCGGTAAAACAGCCATGACAGTGGCACTGACCACTCAAGTTAAACTGCGCGCTTTGGTAGTCGCGGATATTGCCCCGGTCAACTACCAGCACTCGCACGGGCCTTTGGTTCGAGCCCTGCAACAGCTTGACCTCACAAACTTGACTAACCGCCAACAGGCCGACCAGGCGCTCGCGGGCGACATTCCTGACCAGACCCTGCGCCAGTTTCTATTACAGAACCTGGAACTTCGAAACAACGCGCTTCACTGGCGATTAAATCTCGATGCGATCAATACACAAATAGATTCTCTTTCCGATTTCCCTGAAGTGATGGCGCCATACGATGGGCCGACCCTGTTTGTATATGGGAGTCGTTCCAACTACATCGACGCGACACATACCTCAACCATCAAATCGCTGTTCCCCCAATCGCAGATGTACGCGATCGCGAATGCTGGACACTGGCTACACGCAGAGCAGCCTGAAGCTTTCCTGTCAGCACTCGAGAATTTTCTAAGCGGTTGATCCTGCTCTGCTGGGTCCGTCAGTCACCAAAGTACGCTTGGTAATTTTCGGTGGGCTTGATAACGCCTGATGGACGGGGTACATGCCGGATAGAAAAGCCGCAGTCCTCCAGCAACTGGGAGATTCTTGGGTCTAGAATTTGGCCCTTTGCATCGCACTCGGACTCAAAAACGACAAGCCGAACACTGCCACCGCCTAAAGTCTGCTCAGCACCGCGTAATACCAGATATTCCCAGCCTTCCACATCGATCTTAAGGACTGTCGGCAACAGATTGGTTTGTTGGCAGAAATAATCCAATGTCTGAACCCCTACCTCGACCTGGCCCACGGGTTGACGGTATGGCCAAGACCCAAAACCACTCTCACCAGAATCGCTGGCCCGGATAAACGTCTGCGTTCCGACACGATCTGATAAGCCCGTTGATTCAATACGAAGATTGGCACTCGACCAGTTATTTAACTGTTGCTGCTGCGCCAACACCGCACAGGTGTTAGGGTCGGGCTCAAATGCGACGACACTCTTGACTTCACATGACAAGGCCAGACAACTGAAATATCCCGAATTCGCACCAATATCAAAAAAAACGTCGTCAGAGTTCAGAGACTCCCGCAGTAGCGCTGTGACCTCCGGTTCGTGTACTCGGTTGCATAGCAGGTTACGCTGCAGCCAATCCTTCTGATCGCATGCGAACAAAAAGCCTGGTTTGGTGCGCACCACAATACGGCGTCTGCCGATAACCCGCTCAAGGGGTGTTAGATTCCGAGCCTTACCCGGCGGAATACGCGGCCGAAAAAACAGAGTCCGCAAAACAATTCCCACTGCCGGATGGTATGTGCCAGGCAATAACTGACAACACGAGTCAGAGGTCAAGAATTCTTACCCGGTGCAAATCCTAGTCGCCGGTCAGGCTTGTTCCAGTTCAACCAGCGTGCCACAAAAATCCGCCGGATGCAGAAACAGCACCGGCTTGTCATGTGCGCCAAGGCGCGGTACCCCATCCCCTAGCACTCGGGCCCCCTGAGCAGTTAACTGGTCTCGAGCCGCCAGGATATCGATTACCTCGTAACACAGATGGTGTACTCCACCCGAGGGGTGACGCTCAAGAAACCGTGCAATAGGCGAATCCTTGCCCAACGGATGCAGTAGCTCAATTCGGGTATTGGCTAAATCCACAAACACGGTTGTCACCCCGTGATCCGGCAATGGCACGGGCAACGAGACATTGGCGCCCAGCGTATCACGGTAAAGCGCCGATGCCGCGTCGATGTCCGGCACCACGATAGCCACATGGTTCAAACGGCCAATCATCCTTGCGCTCCCTCTTGAGGGTTATGTTCATCAAGCAACTGTTGCGCAGCAACCGCTGGTATCAACCGACCCGAAGCTACCTCTGCACGGACCGCCTCAATTTTCTGTGCGGCTATGGGGTTTTTGATGAAACGTTCCAGCAGACCTTCGCGCAGCGCCTGTCCTAGCGCCTCCCGGGCTTGATCGGCACGGCGTGCGTCAAAGATGCCTTGCGCCCTTGAATGCTGATAAAAACGCTCGATGGTATCCGGCACAGCGCTGACACCTTCTCCTGTACGCGCTGAAATTGCCAGAACCGGCACCTGCCATCCCGGGGTACGGGGCTGCATCAACCGCAACGCCGCTGTGTAATCGCCAACCGTTCGCTGCGCTGCGCTCAGCAGTTCGCCGTCACACTTGTTAACCAGAACGATGTCCGCGAGTTCCATGATGCCCCGTTTGATTCCCTGTAGTTCATCTCCCGCACCTGGCGACAGCAAAAGCATGAAAATATCGGTCATTTGCGCGACCCGCAACTCAGACTGACCCACGCCAACAGTTTCAACAATCACAAGCTTGAAACCAGCCGCCTCACACAGATGGATTGCCTCACGAGTGTGGCGCCCAACACCACCTTCGTTGCCTGCTGATGGAGAGGGGCGTATAAAGGCATCACTACTCGTGGCAAGTTGCGGCATACGGGTTTTGTCTCCCAGGATGGAGCCACCACTGATAGCCGAACTTGGATCGACAGTCAATACTGCAACCGATTCGCCCTTGCCGATCATTTGCAGACCCAAAGATTCGATAAATGTCGACTTGCCCGCACCCGGCACCCCGGTGATGCCAATACGCAGTGCTTGCCTGGTCTGCGCCGTGAGTTGTGTCAGTAACTCATGTGCCTGTACCCGGTGTTGGTCACGGGTTGATTCCACCAGAGTGATGGCCTGTGCCAAAGCCCGACGGTCCCCACTGCAAAGGGCATCAGCCAGAATAGAAACCGCATCCTTGCTCATGCCCGCTGCTCAAACTCAAGTATTGCCTGATCGACCTCAAGGACCTCACCGTCACAGACATGGACCGCAGCCACAGTGCCATCGCGAGACGCGCGAATCACATTTTCCATTTTCATCGCCTCGATTACGGCAAGCTCCTCACCCGCCTTGACCATGTCGCCAGTTTCTACCGACAGTGATACCAACAAACCTGGCATGGGAGAAAGCACCAGATGGGACAGGTCCAAAATGATCTTACGGGGCATCAGTTCATACAGTTCTGCGCTATAGGATTCAAGTACCATAGCCTGCACCAGAGTGCCGCTATGGAACACTTCATAGATTAATCCTTGACGATGCACCTGAGCGCTACAGGCAATACCGTCTGCAATAAAGTCGACCACCGATGCAAAGATGGACTCGGGCAACTCGAGTTTCACCCGCTCGTGATTGACATTAACGGACCAACTCAGTCCATCGCGACATACCTCAACAGCATACTGGGCATCATCGATCCGTACGTGGCACATACTGGTTGATCGCTGATTATCAGAACCAAACTGTTCACGAGTGCGCCAGTGCTGATGGATCACGGCAACGAGTGCGGCGATACGGCACACAATGAGATCTGGCGGTCCATCGGCAGCAAAACCTTCGGGGTACTCCTCTTCGATAAAGCTGGTGGTCAAGTCTCCTGCAACGAAGCGGGGGTGCATTACCAGGGTCGCCAGGAAAGGGATATTGCTCTGAATCCCCTTGACCTGGAACCGATCCAGCGCGCGACACATAGCGGCAGTGGCGCTCTTGCGATCAGGCCCGTAGGTAACCAGCTTAGCGACCATCGGATCATAGTGCATACTGACCTCACCACCTTCACTGACCCCAGTGTCTACCCGCACGGTTGCAGACTCGGCTGGAGGGCGAAAACGCAACAGACGCCCAGTCGAGGGTACGAACCCCCTGAAAGGGTCCTCTGCATAAACCCGGGATTCGATGGACCAGCCGCTGATGCCCACATCATCCTGGGTCAAAGCCAAAGGTTCACCGGCGGCAATACGTAACATCCACTCAACCAGATCGATACCGGTAATCAGTTCGGTCACCGGATGCTCTACCTGCAGGCGCGTATTCATCTCCAGGAAATAGAAGTTACGCGCCTCGTCAACAACGAATTCCACAGTGCCAGCCGAGTAATAGTCGACGGCCTGCGCCAGGGCGATGGCCTGGGCCCCCATCTGCGCTCGGGTTGCCTGGTCAATAAAAGGCGACGGCGCCTCTTCAAGCACTTTCTGGTGGCGACGCTGAATGGAGCATTCGCGCTCGTTTAAATGAATACAGTTGCCATAGGTATCGGCCAAGACCTGGATTTCGATATGTCGTGGTTGGCTGATAAGCTTTTCGACGAATATGCGGTCATCGGAAAAGCTGGTTTGGGCTTCGCTGGAAGCCCGTGCAAAGCCTTCACGGCATTGCGCATCGTCGTGAGCAATGCGCATACCTTTGCCACCGCCACCGGCGCTGGCCTTGAGCATTACCGGATACCCGATAGTCCCCGCTCGCGCAACGGCCTCGTCCGCATCTGCCAATACGCCGTTGTACCCGGGAATGGTCGGAACCCCGGCAGAATCGGCCAGAGTCTTGGACGCGATCTTGTCACCCATCACCTGAATGGCGTTAATCGACGGTCCAACGAATGTGACGCCGGCTGCTTCGACAGCTGCGACAAATCTGCCATTTTCGGACAAAAAACCATAACCGGGGTGGACCGCATCCGCCCCGGTATGCCGACAGGCTTCAAGGATATTATCGACCGCAAGATAACTCTCGGCCGAAGGAGCTTTGCCGATATGCACTGCCTCGTCTGCCATCAAGGTATGTAAAGCATCCCGATCAGCATCGGAATAAACAGCCACGGTCTTAATGCCCAGGTGTTTCGCTGTACGCATCACACGACAAGCAATCTCACCGCGGTTAGCCACCAATAACTTATTAAACATAGCGGGATGTTCTTGTGATAATGGTCTGATGATGTGCCGTGGATACCTGAGCCACGCGCGCAACAGATCTATTGCCAGACTACCTTGGAATCCAGGTGATCCAGCAGATGCTGGATATTATCGCGGGCAGCGCCATCAAAATGGTGTTGGAAATGCGAGGTAAAGTAAATGTGTACTCTTTGCAGTATCGGCTCAAAGAACT
This sequence comes from Gammaproteobacteria bacterium, assembly GCA_014239255.1. Lineage (GTDB taxonomy): Bacteria > Pseudomonadota > Gammaproteobacteria > Arenicellales > UBA868 > UBA868. Next base: position 11,791 of record JAAZZE010000046.1, on the reverse strand, counting down.
TGCGCTGGCCACGGGCAAAATCCTCATCGGTTAACTGGGGCGCCTCTCGTCGAATTGCCGTGGTATCGGCGAAAAATCCTTCCCAGGCCTGTCCCAGACCCCAAAGATCCACATCAACTACAAACTTTGCACCAGATGCTATGGGCAGATCAGTGTGGCACGTAGCCATAATCAGATGACTTACCTCAGAAATAAAAGAGTCCGGCAATTGACCGGCAGCAAGTTCCTGGAACCACGCAACACTTCGCGCCTCGTTATCACTCGCGCCTAGCACATAGATAGCATCGTGAAACCACAACGCCATTTCAACTGCATCATCAGTCCCAATTGCGACCGCGGCATCATCGTACGCTTGAAGGCAAGCGACAATATGATGCCCGTTGTGATAGTGGCGGTGCGCCTCCTGGTAATGATCGGTTAGCAGATCAAATAAGTGGTGCGAGTCCAACCCTCCACCTGCACGACGCCATAGCGCACCAAAACGGTGGGAATCCACGAAAGTCAGGGGGTTGGCGAATCGGATGACACTGGCATGCTACTGCGCATAGTCTCCAGGGCCTGAGATGTTTTGGTAAGTCGATCGACCAATTGGCGCAACACGCTTAGCGACACCTCTGGATTATCTTTTAACAAATCTAGAAAATCATCCGCCAGGATTCGCAAGCAACGCACTTGCCCTTTGGCTCTCAAGGTGGCAACCCGGGGCTGGTTGCCGATAACTCCCATCTCTCCAACCAGATCATTGGCCGGGAGCACAGCAATTGGCTCACCCGTCACCTCTTTTTGTACAAACACCTCGACCTCTCCCGACATAATTACGTAGGCGCTGTCAGAAGACGAGTTCATCGTAAAGATAATATCGCCGTCATCAAAACTCGCTTCCTCGCTAGAGAAAGCTAATAGCTTCAAGCGGGTGGGCTCAAGCCGGGCAAAAAGTGGGATTTCCCGTAACTGCTCCGCGTCTTTGAATAAATCCATAATTAGGTGCCGACCAATAGTGGCGAGAGGTCAATTTAACCGTAATAATGTCTGCGCCGCAAAAGGCACTAGGTCTCAATATCACTGATAGACGTGATTTTAGCCTCAACCCGCGCTAAGTCCTCGGGCGTATTGACGTTGAGAAACATATCGGGGGAGTCCGAAAAGTCAACAATGCGCCATGACAGACGCTCCAGCCACAGGTCAATCTTGCGTTCGCCAAGGTCAAGAAAAGCCTCCAGATCACTCAGAACGCCTCGTCTTAGCAGGCTAAACACAGGCTGGAGCCGGTTTCCGTCATGCGCAACAACAGCGTCGACCCCTCCAGGCTCAATAGCAGCCCAAAGCCGGCTGACATAATCTGGCACAACCAATGGTGAGTCACACGGCACAGTAACCAGCCACGGGGTTCGGATTTGCCCAAGTCCTGCTGCAAGACCCGCCAGCGGGCCAGAAAAATCTCCCAGGGTGTCGCTGACTACCTCAGCACCGAGCTCACGGTAGCGCTCGTGGTTGCGATTAGCACTGATCAGGAGATAATCCACCTGAGCTGACAGGCTCTTAAAAGCCCACGCAGCAAGCGGCTGCCCCGCAAGGGGTAAAAGCCCTTTGTCCTCGCCACCCATCCGACGTGCCCGCCCGCCGGCCAGCAGCAAGCCTGTAATAAGTGCCTTGTCTTGTTCGCCCAAATACAACAATCCGCTCACCAGCTCCGCTCAGCCAAGTACAATCCCATTATAATGAGTGTCTGAGTTAAGTATTCTCAATGACTCACTCTGATCTAAATAAAAAACCTGCAATATGATTCAGACCTTTCTGCGCCCGCTACTCTTCGTACCACTGATCCTGTTGGCGTTACACGGTTGCAGTTCCACCGAAGAACTTGAGCGCGCCACTCCCGACTGGAACAATACTACTCAACTCGAGGTGCCGCCTGACCTGACACCACTACAAGAGAATGCCAGCGGCGAACAATTCTCCGCTGCAGCGCGCGATGCGAGCAGTGCAGAGTTGGACCAGTACTCGCAGTTCCAGAAGTTCCAGGAAATGGCTGAATTTCAGGACTTCCTTAAATGGCAGGAGGACCACTCGACAAAACTGGATCTCAGTCTCGAGGCGTTTTACGAGGCTCGTAATGAAGCCATTGCTAAAGTACTAAAAGAAAAAGGTGTATTGACGATCACCACCCGGAACGGTCAACAGATCCTGCTGATCGATGATACCCCCCAGAACAGCTGGGAGCGACTAGATACGGCAACGGTCAATATGGGGCTGCACATCATCTCAAGTCGTGCTGATCAGGGATATCTGCGAGTCCATTACGATACCAAAGAGCCTGATAACGAAGGTGGCTGGAAAGATTGGATTCCCTGGCTGAGTGACCCGATCATTTACCACGTCACTTTGGAGCAAAGCAAAAGCGGCTCAATGGTTTCGATCAAAGACGACAAGGGTGACGCTGTCAATACTGACCTGGCAAATACCTTTATCGAACGCCTGGGAGTGCAACTACGCACTTTCGCTGGTGAATCCGGACAGGTTGTCGTTGTCGGAACCGAGGAAAAGCCAGGATTGGCGCTGGAAGAAACCGCTACAGGCTATCTCACCCTGGTGGTTCCCGGGGCGGCCGCAGGCGTATGGAAACGCCTTGACCGCCAACTGCAAGATACCGGTTTCTCGCTGGCAAGTCGCGACAAGTCGGCATTACGATTCGTGATACGTTACGATGACCCGGCCATAATGCGTGATAAAACCTGGGTGCAAAGCCTCGCTTTCTGGAAAGAAGACGTTAGCGCACCCGCGCAAGATATTCAGCTGGTACTGACACCGGCTGGCGAATTAACCCGCGTCGACGCACTGGATTTGAACAACAAGCAAAGCGAACTGGGAAGCCGTATTCTGGAAGTGCTCTTTGAGAGTCTGAAGGCCACCAACAACAACTAAATCGGATTAACTTCTCGCTACAAGCTCACTTCACTGGCCAGGCCGTTGCAGCCGGGCACCACAAGATCAGGACTCTGAGTTGGCAGTGCCTTGCTGAACTTTCCATTCCTGGTAAGCCTTAAATTCACGCCAGCGCTTCCATTCCAGATATTCAGCGTATTCGGGGTCGTCGGTGGCCGGTAAAGACCCGGCGCTCGCTTCTTTTTTGTTGCGTCCAAAAGTACCGAAACTAAAGCCTGCCCCAACCTGGCGTTTAGGCGCACGGGCATAAGCGGAATCATCAGTGGGAAGCGAATCCGGATCGTTTTGTACACCAGTAGGCTCTACCGACCCGGCAGTCTTGTTAAGGTTGGTTATAGAACTGCAACCCATCACCAGCAGCACGATCGCAACCAGTACTGCATTTCTACCTGATTCCCAATACGGCATTTTTCTCACCCCCGATGGCCTGCCCGAAAAACGAAGCCACAGCCGCCGCGATCTGCGGTGCACAAAGTACGGGCGATACCATCCGCACAAGGGATTTTTTGTCCAGCGCCCAACATCGGGTTAATAAAAAGGAAAGTCACGGGGGGATTCTAACAAAACCAAAGGTGCCGGCATGTGGCCAATGGCAGGTAAATAACAAGCCTTTTGCATACGTGGGTCTGGAGCCTTTGGAGCAAAGAGCGTTGTGAATCGCTTTTCAGTATTTAGGTTGTTATCAGGAGTTTTCCTGCTACTCTTTGTTCTGCCGCGATGTTCTGGCCCGCTATTCTGATCGTATTTTGAGTAAATTGACTCAATTCAGAACTGTTGCATTTTTGCAACACTATGTGGATTTTTTAGCCATTACCCTTGCCTCGCGACGGCAATATTATGAAAATAGTGTTGCTTTTGTACAAGAGCGACATTTAAGACTCATTTAGGAGAAAACAAGTAATGCAAAAGAAACTGATTGCAGTAGCTATAGCAGGCGCCCTCGCGGCACCGGCAGCGATCGCGGACGTTGCGGTTTCCGGCTCCATTCGCACCGGCGTGTTGTACACCGGTTCTGAGTGGAAGGTGGCTGACAACTACTCGCGCCTTCGCTTTAAGTCGTCCTCGGATCTGGGCAATGGCCAGAGTGCTTACATGGGATACGAGTTCCGCGTGGACTCTGCCAAGGGTAGCATCGTCACTGGTAACACCCAGCGTCTGTCCTACGTCGGCATCAAAGGCGACTGGGGCTCATTGAGCCTGGGCTCGCAGTGGAGCACCCTGTTCAACACTGTCGGTACCTTCATCGATAAGTCGAACCGTTTCGGTGGCGTAGGCTACTGGGGTAACGGTGGCGGCCAGTATCGTATGAAAGATTCTGTTTCCTTCACGACGCAGGCTGGCCCCGTCTGGCTTCAGGCCGACGCGCAGATGAACGGTGGTGGCGATGACCTCGACAGGACTTCGATCGGCGGTACGTTCGCTGTCGGTGGTGCCTCAATCGGCGCAGCCTGGCAGGATAACGGCTCTGCCGACTTCACTGGAGTTGGTGTATCCATGAGTCTGGCTGGCTTAGCCCTGTCTGGTGGTTTCACCGACGTTTCCGGAGTCGGTAGTGGCTACGGTATCACTGGCTCTATTGCCGGCGTACGCCTTGCTTACGAAGATTCTGACTCGTACGCTGACCCGCAGGTCTGGGGCAACTATGCAATTGGCCTGGGTGGCGGCGCCAAAGCGATCATCGAGTTGATGAACGACGGCACTGATACCGCGGGTATTGGCATGCTGCGTATGGACTTCTAAGATCCGTTGTTTAACCAGGCCTTTGGTCTGGTGTAAAAAGGGCGCCGCAAGGCGCCCTTTTTATTTGGATCGGCCAGTTATATGTCGAGGGACTCGCCCAACGCCTCACGCAAAGGCCCGAGGTGCTTTTTATAATTACGCCACCGCCCTTTGGATTCAACGTTTAGCGGCTGGCGAACCTGGTAAAGACTCAAGGTGTCGACCCTTTGCACGGTATCCTGATGAGACAGGCAAGCGGGGTCCCAAGGCAGGCCGATGGTTTTGAGCAATGTTCTGAGGACAGGTTCGGGATCGCTGACCAATTGCTCATAGCGTACGGTCACTAATCGCTCTCCCAGCAAAGCCTGCCAGTGTGACATCAGCCGCTGATAGTTTCTGTAGTACCGCCCAAGTTCGGGAAGACCATAAGCAAAATCGATACCACGCGGGAAAATCTGAAAATAATTTGACAAACAGGTATCCAACGGATCGCGGGTGCAATGCACCACGGTTGCGTCGGGAAACAATAACGCGGCAAACCCAACATGAAGAAAGTTTTGCGGCATCTTGTCGATGACCCGCACACTGCCCGGGGCTCGCAATTCAAGTGCCGCTAAATACTCAGATGCCATGGCCTGCAGACTACTGCCAGAAGCTTCTGTAATACATTCTGGCCAGGGCTTTTCATTAGATTGTGCAAAATTGCGGGCAATTCGCGCCAGATCACGCAACTCACCAGCCGTGCCCATATCCCGGTGAGCGCACAGGACCTGCTCAAGCAAAGTGGTACCCGAGCGGGGCATACCTACAATAAATAGCGGCTGCGTTTTTGAGCTTCCCTTTTGGGATAATGTCTCCATTAGCTTAGGGGGAAACCACTCAATCAGGCGATCAAACTGTCGCTCTACTTCGTCAGCATCAAACTGCAGTTCGCGCCGTCGCAGGCCATTGCCTTTGTCATAGTGAAAAAAAGCCTGGTCGTAGTCTTTGCAATCATCCAACGCTTTTCCAAGAGCGAAGTGCACATAAAGTGTCTGCGATGGATTCATCTGTCGACGCTTGAGTACCGAACGCATCTGCCGGATATCTGGATCGTCGATACTCGTGAAATGTCGTGCGCGGGCGATATTCAGCCAGGGTTCACCAAACAGCGGTTCGTCCTGGATCAGGTCGCGGAACAGTTGCCGGGCCTCAGCCTCGTCGCCAAGGGACGCCAGCACCTGGCCAAGGCTGTTACGCACGCTCGGGTTTTTCGGCTCAACCTGCAGAAGCTGTCGATAAAGATCCCGTGCTGAATCAAGATCACGCATCTGGTAAGTGGTGTCGGCAAATTCTGCTAGCAGTTCGAAAGCTCCAGGATGGGTAACCCGGGCCTCCTGATACAGGGTATGGGCCTCTTCGATACGGTCCCAGGCTTGTAGCGCACGTCCCAGTGCAAGCCACAAGGCCGTCTCGCCCGGGTAATCCCGACACGCCCGTCGCAGGGTGTCCTCGGCTTCATCGGTTTGCCCCTGAGCATCCTGCAGCCGCGCCAGAGAGATAATCAGGTCGGGGTTGGCAGGCGCCAGCGCCAGAGCGCTGACGAAGCCGGCCTGGGCTGTTTCGAGATCGCCAGCCATGGCCGCCGCCTCTGCTGCTCCAGCTCGCGCTCGCAGATTGCCAGGCTCGATTGTCTGCGCCTGATTAAATGCGTCCAGCGCCTTACTCCCCTGGCCCGCTATCAAAAAAGCGCCGCCCAGCCGAATCCACCCCATTGCCAGGCCTGGAGAGAGATCGATACCGACGCGGTACTCACGAATCGCATTATCGGCACGCCCCTGCCCCAACAGGGCATCCGCCAGGGCAAAATGCACATCAGGATCCTGCGGGATTGCCTTGGCAACTTTTTTAAAGTGGCCAACCGCGCGAACGAAATCCCGTTGCTCCAGGGACCGAACGCCCTTTTGCCAGGTTTTCTGGAGGTGTCCGCTATCGACGTTACTTGAGTTCAAGGTTCGCTGTACCTAGCGATTCGTAAATTAAATAAACCGCGGTTAACCGGTCAGAACTAACATTGGTAGACCAAATGACGATCTTTAAGAAAAGTGTACCGCGATCGAACATCTAACAACAGAGCAGGGTCCAGTCCCAAATGTCTGAAGGCTTCATCTTGTGTGTCAAAATACTGCGCCGGCTGATCACCATCTGTCCATGGCGGGCAGAAGAGTGAATCCCCATAGTCTGCACCAGCGCGGTTCAGACTTAAAAGATAGACCTGATTTTCCATCGCCCGGGTGATAACAAAACTGTGCCAGCTGGAAAACGACTCATCCCGAAAATAAGCGCCGCAGTGCAACAACAGATCAACGCCGTGATCCACCGCCAACGTGCGACTCAGCTCCGGGATGCGGATGTCGTAGCAGATAATCGGCGCAATGCGCCAGCCTTTAAGATCGACGAAGACAATACGTTCACCTGCCTGAAAAAAATCCTTCTCGGTCGACGTGCCATAGTGGCAAAGATGCATCTTGTCATAACAGTCAACCATCTGGCCCGTGCTATCGACAATAAGCTGGCTGATGGCGAAGCCCGACTTTGTTGATCGTGCCATGCCGAAAACCACCATCGCTCCGCTCTCTTGAGCGAGCTGGGAAAATGCCTGGGTAGAAGGGCCGTCAATGGACTCAGCGAGGTTGTCGAGATGCGAAAAAGCACCGGCGGAGTATTCAATCGTGCACAACTCCGGCAACACGATAAGATCAACCGCATCGGTGCCATCAAGGTATTGACGAATCCGATCGCATAGCGCCAGCACGTGCACATCACGATCCGCTGGGGTCTGAACGCGTGGAACGCTGACCTGACAGGCCAACACTTTGAGTGCACCGATGTTTTGGGACAGCATCCTGGTTACGGGTAACGCAAACAACTGGCCGTCAGTTTATCCTATTGGCTCAAGCTACCCAGAACGCCTTTTCCAGATCGTCAAAATCAGAAGCCGGCCCTTCGAACTTGTTGCGCCCCAGTTCCAGCACATAAACGTAATCTGAGATGTGCAGCGCATGGCGAATCTCCTGGTCCACCAGCAGAATCGTAAGATTTTCTTCCTCCGTGAGCATGATCAACATGTCGTACACCTCCTCGGAGAGCATCTTTGACAACCCCGCAGTAGGCTCGTCCACCAGTAGCATCCGCGGTTCGGCCATCAGGGTACGGCTTATCTCCACCATCCGCTGCTGGCCGCCAGAGAGTTCACCAGTAATCTGTTTGCGCTTCTCCTTCAACACAGGAAAGCGTTCGTAGTTGGCCTCCATTTTTTGGGCAATCTGCTTTTTATCACGCTTGAAAGTCCAGCCGCCAAGCTCCAGATTTTCCTCGACAGACATGTCCTTGAAGATACCCGGTTGCTGAGGAATGTAGGCAAGACCCTTGAGAATTCTCTGGTGGGTGGGCACATCGATGATGTCCTCGCCCTCCAACAACACCTGTCCATCATTCGGGCGCAGGAATCCGAATACAGCTTTGAGCGCGGTTGACTTACCCACCCCGTTGGCGCCAAGAATTGCCGTAATCTGACCCTTTCGCGCCTTGATGTTAAGGCTCTGGAGGATATTAAGATCCTTGTAGTAACCCACATACAAGTCGCGCAACTCAAGAACGATATCTTCGTCGGTATCAGTCATTGTGATTGCTCTGCCTCGTCACCGTGACCGGTGCCCGAGCGATCTTCTGTTGTACCCAGGTATGCCTCTATAACTACCGGGTCTTTCTTGACCTGCTCCGGAGTGCCATCAGCAATCAGATCACCATAGTTCAGTACCAGCAATCGCTCGCATAACGCAAAGATCGAGTCCATCTGATGGCTGATGATGATCATCGCCTTGCCCTGGGCATTGACCCGGCGTATATAGTCGTAAATGACTTCCATTAACTTGGGGTGTACGCCGGCGAAAGGCTCGTCAAGGATAATAATATCCGGGTCCAACATCAGCAGGCGCCCCAGTTCAAGCAGCTTCTGCTGGCCACCAGAGAGCGCTCGGGCATACTCATTACGCAGGTGCTCCATAGTCAAAAACTCCAGCACTTCCAGCGCCTGCTCCTTGACTTCGTTCCCGGTGTGACTCTTGCCAAGCGCCAGAGCCGGCACATAGAGATTTTCCAGCACGGTCATCCGCCGAAACGATCGAGTCACCTGAAAAGTGCGACCCAGTCCCGTCTTGGCAATCTCAAACGGCGGCAATTGGTCAATGCGCTTACCATTCAGGTACACGGTGCCGCTATTTGGTTTGACCGCCCCATCCAGCACATTCGTCAGCGTGGTCTTACCGGCACCATTGGGACCAATCAGGCCGATCATCTCAGCGCCTTTAATCTCGAAGGAGACATCCTTCAGCACGTGGTTCCCACCAAATTTCTTGTTCAATCGGGAGACTGTAAGCTCAATCATGACGATTCTCCCTATCCGCCGGGCGCAGTGCTTACATCTTCGTTGGATTCACTTTGCTTTCGCCGGACCACTGTTTCAGCTGCCACATGACCGCGGCTGAAATAGTTAATCACCGGCACCAGCAACCCGTTGCGGGCAAAACGCAACGTCAACATCAATACCACACCAAAGAACACCAGTCGCCACAGCGTCATGTCGATCTCGATGCCGCCGATGTTAAAGCTGGTACGGAGCATTTCCAGCGTAAATTCAATCAGGACCGCTCCGATTGCCGCAGCGACAAAGTTCTCCACCCCAGCAATCACTGCCATCGCCACCACTAGACTCATCTGCAGAATCATGAGATTGTTCGGCGTAATGATAGTGACATAGTGTGCCTGCACCGCTCCCGCGCTCGCGGCCATCATCGAGGTGATAACAAAAACCAGGATCTTGTAACGGGTAGTATTAACCCCAAGCGCAGCGGCAGCGTCCTGGTCTTCGCGTAACGCGCGCACAAAAAGGCCAAAACGCGACCGCGACAACCAGTAAAGAATGGCAAGACATGCCAGCAGCAAAAAGAACATGACGAAATAAGGTGGAATCTTGTCAGTCTTGGCAAAGTAATGCCCGGCAATGGTGATGCCGTTTTCAAACAGACCAGGCAGTTCGATTCCAGCCTGACCACGGGTGATCTGAATCTCAGCACTGATAGTGGCGCGAAGGATCTCGGAGAAACCCAAGGTGAACAGCGCCAGATAAGCCGCCCGCAGAGGCAACACCAGCAAGCCAATTAGCAGGCCAAAAATACCACCTACCAACGTACCGAGAATCACCCCAAGCCAGACTGGCATTGGGGAAACGGTGACTGTGCCATCCCATTTTTCCATTGCCTGTGCCAGGCAATCCTGAGTGAGTGTGGTCGAAGTCACCCCGATCGGGTTCTTGACAATCAGGTAATTGCTGCCCAGCGCAAACTCGGTGCAGATACCAGTGGGCTCGGGCGAAATGAAAAAATAATGACAAAAAAGTGCAGCGGTATACGCGCCCAGCCCCATGAAAGCCATATGACCGAACGAAAATTGGCCGGCATACCCTGCCAGCATCGACCAGCTCGACGCCAGAATGGCGTAGAAAAAACCAACGATGCAGATATGCATGATGTAGTCGTAGTTGCCAGCCGAATAGACAAAGGGAAAGGCGAAAAAAAACGCCAAAAGGGCGATTCCCATTGCGTGGGGGACATGTCGTTTACTCAAAACTTGCCGTGCGCCCCGCTCGCGAATTTACGACCAAAAAGGCCCATGGGCCGCAATAACAACATCAGCACAAGAATGATCATGCCGTAGGCTGGAATATAACTGGACGCTTTCTGTGGGTTCGGCACGCAACCGGTTCCCGCCGCTTCCACCAACCCCACCAGAATGCCTCCGACAAAAGCCCCGGGCAATGAGCCCAACCCTCCCAGCACGACGATCACGAACGAGCGCATCTCGGGAATCTGCCCAACAATCGGCAGCCACGAAAATGCCTGTACCAATACAGCACCCGAAAGCGCAGCGACCATAGAGCCCAGGGCAAAAGCCAGCATATTCATCCGGTTGGGATTGATCCCGGCAATCGCGGCAGCATCGCGATCCTGGCTAACCGCGCGCAACCCCTTGCCAGTCCAGGTGCGGTGCAGGAAATAAAGCAGTGCTAACAACACCAAGACCGAGAGCATGGCGGCAACAAAACGTGGATTGGAGATCGACACCGTGTCAAACAGTTCCATGTTGCCCCGACTGGTCTTGATCAACCAGGGATCGGAACTATCGGGTAGCCGAATACGGGGAAAGTCAAAAAACCGTTTCACCTTAACCGGGTTGAACCCAGCGAGGGCCGCCACCAGATAGGTCAGCGTGAACGAGAGGCCAAAAGTGACCAGGATGCCGTATTCGATCGGCCGCTCCACCCGGTTGTCGTACATAGGTGTTAAAAAAAGTCGCTCGAATGTTGCGCCCAACGCAAATGTAAGCGCACAGGCGCCAAGCACGCCGATCAGCGGATGGGCGCCCGGAAACCAGACTACGACCATGTAGTAAACCAGCATGCCGCCGATCATATAGAAGGCGCCGTGGGCAAAACTCACGATACCCAGAATCCCAAAGATCAGTGTCAGTCCCAGCGCCATCAGACCGTAGATAATGCCAATGATCAATCCGTTGGTAATCTGCGAGGCCACAAATGAACCGTTGGAGACACAGTTATTCTCCGGGTCCGCATTGGCAAAGGCTGCAGCAATAATGCCGATCACCACAAGGGAAGACAGTGCGATCATTGCCCGACTGATTTCGGGACTCTTCCACCACAACGGCACCAGGCCAACCGGGCCAAACGCAGCACCGATCACTGAGCCGCCCAGTGTGGCATTAGAGGTATCGAGATCCTTGCGTAGATAAATCCGCCGGGTGATGATGCCGCCGGTCACCCCCCAGAAGATCAACCAGAGAACGGTCCACCAGAAAATACTTGAATACTGCATTGCTTAAATCGCTTTCAACAAAAGTGGTTCGAACCCGTTACCGAGTCCAAAGAAGCCAGCGGGGTGGACAATACGTCCACCCCGCTGCTGTTACCGCTCAGAGTTGGTGATCAGTTAGTGACGTAGATCGCGTCGCCAGTTTTGTATACGTCTGGATAGACGATCGTCATGGTATTGGAGGCCTCACCCTCTTTCTGATA
>JAAZZE010000045.1 GCA_014239255.1 Gammaproteobacteria bacterium | reverse complement strand
AGACCACCGAACCACACCCGAAATTGCCTGGGACGATCTACACCGCGGCCGAGGAGATCGAGCAGGCCGGCGGTAAGGCGCTGCCGATCGTCACCGATGTGCGCAACGAAGATGAGGTCAAGGCAGCGGTCAGCCAGGCCGTTGATGCCTTCGGGGGCTTGGATATCTGTATTAACAATGCCAGCGCCATCTCGCTGACCAAGACGGCCAAGACCGAGATGAAACGCTTTGATCTCATGTTTGCGGTTAACGTCCGTGCCACATTCATGTTATCCAAAGAGTGTTTGCCTCACCTGATCCAGGGAGACAACCCGCATATTCTCAGTATTTCACCTCCGCTGGATATGCAGACCAAGTGGTTTGCCCCCTCGGTGGCGTATACCATGTCCAAGTTCGGCATGAGCCAGTGTGTGCTGGGTATGGCCGGGGAGTTCAAGTCCAAGGGTATTGGTGTGAACGCTCTGTGGCCGCATTCAGTGATTGCCACTGCTGCCATAAGCAACGTGGTTGCCGGCAGCGTTGCTTTTCCACATTGCCGCAAGCCTACGATCATGGCTGACGCCGCGGCTGTGATTCTCTCGAAAGATAGCCAGGAATTTACTGGAAATTTCTGTGTAGATGATGTGCTATTGGCCGGTGAAGGCGTTACGGACTTCAGCGTCTACCGGGTGGATCCGGATAAAACGCTATGGAGCGATTTCTTTGTACCTGATGACATTCCGGAGATCGAACCGGTGGTCATGGCAATGAACCCGGGCGCCTAGGTATGAGATTGTTGGTTGTAGCTTAGTGTCACTACTGATACGAAATGCCACCGTGATCACGGTGGATGCACAGCGCCGCGTGATGGAAGATGGCGCGGTGTTCATTGAGGGTGACCATATTGTTGATCTTGGTGCGACCGACAGTCTTGCTGAAAAATATGCCGGTGCCGATACGGTAGTCGATGCCCGGGGCAAGGTGGTGCTGCCCGGCTTTGTCAGTGCGCACAACCACGTCGGGTATGCTGTCTTTCGCGGCCGTGCTGAAGATATCGGTTATGCACCCACCCACCGGTTGTATCTGCCGATGAGTGGCATCATTAGCAATGACGAGCGCCAAGTCATCGGCGCACTGGCAGTGACAGAACTGCTACGTGGCGGGGTGACTACGATTCTTGAGATGGAAGAAGACGCTGAACTTTTCGCCCCTTTTATTGAGACGAGCGGCATACGGGCACTGATTGGCGTGATGGTGAATGATGTCAATCTTGAGGCCCTTGCACTAGGGCAAACTGTTTTTGACGAAACCATTCGCGACAGCCAGCTAGAACAGGCTCTGGGCCTGGCGAGCCGCTGGCATGGCCGTGCCGGTGGCCGGATTCAGGCAGTTATGGCGGCAACCGGTCTTTCGACCTCTTCGCCCGAGCTGCTGAAGGGACTGAGAGCGGGTGCAGACGACATGAGTCTTCGCCTCTCTATTCATCTTGGCTTCGGCGAGCGGGATCTAGTGCAAGACATCCATGGCATGGCGCAATTTGATTACGCATTCGCTCACGGTATGCTGGGTCCCGATGTGGTCGCGGTACATTGCTTTGAGGTTGATGATACCGAGGTCGAAACCCTCGCCCAATCCGGCACGCACCTTGCTCATTGCCCGCACATGAACCAGTTTCGTGGCGAAGTGGCGCCCATTCAGGCCATGCGGGCCAAAGGCATGCACGTAGGCTTGGGGATTGATAATTATTTTTCGGATTACTTTGAGGTATTGCGTTCGTGTCTTGCGAGCGCGCGTATTCATGCCCATGATCCACAAGTGTTGTCAGCACATGAGGCTCTGGAACTGGGCACGATCCATGCCGCGCGGGTTCTGGGATTGGATCATGAGATCGGTTCGTTGGAAGTGGGCAAGAAAGCCGACCTGCAGATGGTCGATATGCACCGCCTGGGCCTAACGCCGGTGAATGATCCGGTTGCTACGTTGGTTTATCACGGCCATGCCAAAGATGTAGAGATGGTTATGGTCAATGGCGAGGTCGTGGTTACCGGGGGTGCAGTGCAAACCGCTGACGAGAACGAGTTGCTTTCCCAGGCGGGCGTGGCTGCGGATGCAGCGTGGCAGCGTTTTGCGCAGCGCTACGGAGATTACGTTGCGCCCGCACCGGTGTAATGTCAAACCCCGTAGGCCCCTGATCAAGCCAGTCGAATAAGGTTGATCAGGTGGGGTATTGTGGTTGATAACGCCTGACGAGTATTCAGCGCCTTTCGTTCTTGAGGTACGCCAGGAAAAGAGCGAGCCTGGGCGACGACGACGGAGACTGGGTACCCGATGAGACTAGTTTCTGCATGCCACCCAAGCCTTAATTGTCAAAGTTTCTAATCGACCCGTCCCTTTACTGATGTGACGCACTGGCCACGAGTTGCCGCTTAAACTTTATCTGGAATTCAACTGGCTGTTTCAATAGATACGTCAGTATCGAAATCCCCGGCAATGCCGTCTTTTTGAGTGTGCCAGTTGGGGTATTCGCGCTGAAAGGTTTCAAGCATTTGCCTAATAGGCGGCTCCGCATATTCCCCGCGCTCGTTCAGATATTCCATGTGACGACGGCCCTCAAGATCTAAAGGGTGATAGATCGAGTCTTTTTGGCCATCAAAATCCAGTGGTCGCAGGCGAAACTTGTGGCATAACTCAAGATTGAAAGCGGGAGTAGCTTTTACCCACCGACCATCCAGGTAAATCGATGTATAGCCGTGCCAGTAGAAAACATCGGTTTGCATATGATCACGCATCTTTTGAGTCGAGAGGTGATTGCGCACGTCTGCGTAGCCCAGGCGTGCCGGAATACCAATAGAGCGACAGCACGCCGCCAGTAGCACGGCTTTGGACACACACCAACCATGGCCGAGCTCCAGATTGCGCCTCGCACTGAGACCGCTGATCGATATATCCAGGTCATAGGCGTTATAGCGGACCTGATCGCGCACCGCGTAGTACAACAGTATGGCCTGCTCCACAGACCGCGTTTCTGTATCGATTGCCCGCCGAGTAAATCCCACCACCGCGTCATCATTACTTTGCACCACAGGCCCGGGATGCAAAAAAGGTTTCAGGTCTTCGCTCATTTTATGACTGAGTTCAGGGTTTGTTTTTCTGTTCAGGTTAAAGTTCGTTTTGATCAGGTGAGTTATTTTATCTGCAAGCGCTAATGGACGGACTGCTTCAGTTGTGTGATAACGGCATCGGCCAGTTCACGTGCGGCCAGCGATAAAGTATCGATACCCCGGGCGACCACATACAGAGTCGATGTCAATCGTTGTGAGATCGGCCGTGAAGTAACCCCGCCGAGTGCGGCCATAGTTCTTGCCGTATAAGGGTCGACAATCGCCGGTTTACCGGCTGCGCGCGCCAGCGATGCCACCGCGATATTCGAGTAAGCGGATAGACTGGCTTGCGGCCAGGACAGAAGTTTCATCCAGTTGCTTTCAGCAGATTGAAGCCTGGCAGTATCGTAGGCCACACATTCAGCCTCTTTTAGCGTCTTAAGGTCGATTGGTCTGCTGGATTTTGCCAGAGGATGATCTTCAGGAAGCAGGCACACGTATTCCAGTCTTTTCTGGTAGAGCACATGCAGCGATTCAGGTTTGTGGTAAACATTCACAACCGCTATATCCAGTTGCCCCATGGCGACGGCATCTATTAGACCCGGTGAGTTATTGACCCGCAGCGCAACCTTCAGGTCGGGCTTATTCGCATGGATGCCGGCGATCGCATGCGGCGTGATCTGATAGACAAGAACTGGAGTAACCCCGATCTGGACCTCGCCATGAATGCTGGTACGGATTGCACTGGCAGCCTCCTTGAGTCGGTCAGTACCGGTGAACAGGTTTTCTACTGCATCGCCAAAACGTCGCCCTTCTACTGTTGACGCCAGGCCACGGCCGCTACGGACAAAAAGGACAAAGCCGACCGATCGTTCCAACTCCTTCACCAGTCGTGTGACGCTGGGCTGAGAGATGGCCAGGGCCTTGGCGGCACCAGTGACCGAACCGGTACGTAAAGTCGCACGAAATGCTTCCAGTTGTTTGAGATTCATGGTCATTTAATATATATCAAATATAAATAAATAGTATCCAAAAATCTATTTGTTAAATATTTAAAAGTGATTGATACTGTCTGGTCTAAAACACAAGTTTAGGGTCTGACAAGCGCCCATGGCACGAATTACTTACCTCAACAGTTTTCCAGCCCCCAATGCGTTGGATATTTTGGAACGCCATGGCGGGCACGAGATCATTCGCATCGATGGCCAAGATCCGATAGAACAAAGTTTTGAGACATTGGCCCGGGCCCATGCCTACCAATGCGTCGGCGCCCGTGATGAGGTGCCGCCTTTACTTCGTGTCGACACTGATTTTTTGGATAAGGCACCCGAGTTGCTGGTGGCCTCTGCGAGCGGCTCCGGGGTAGATGTCTTTGACCTATCGGCGTGTACCAAGGCGGGGGTTCTGGCAGTAAACCAGGCAGGTAGCAACGCCCAGTCGGTTGCCGAGCACGCGGTCAACATGATGATTACGGTGCAAAGACATATCGGGGCGGCGGATCGTGCGCTGCGGGGCGGTTGGGCGGGATCGCGTTTGGAGTTTATGGGCAGTGATCTTTCTGGAAAGACGCTTGGCATCGTTGGTATCGGCAATATCGGAACAAGACTTGCCCGAATCTGTGGCACAGGTTTTAGTTGCAAGGTACTTGCATACGACCCCTACCTCACAGCGCAGGAGATCAGTCAACGTGTTGCGCAGGCGGTAGGTTTTGACGAGTTGCTGCAAAACGCCGATATCGTCTCAGTGCATACCCCTTTGACGACGCAGACGCGCAATCTTTTTGACAGTGATGCGTTTACTCATATGAAAAAAGGCGCGATATTTGTGAATACGGCACGGGGTTCGATCCATGATGAGGAGGCGTTAGCCGATGCTCTTGCATCTGGGCACCTGGGAGGTGCAGGACTCGATGTTTGGGACAGCGAGCCGCCGGCGAAGGAGCATCGACTGTTGCACCTGCCCAATGTGATCGCGACACCGCACATAGCCGGGTGCACCTCGGACAGCCTGGCCAATATGGCCGAGTATGCAGCCACCCAGTTATTGCAGATTTTCGCAGGTGAGCCACCATCGCGACCAGTGAACCCTGAAGTATTGCCCCAATTTAAGCAACGGTTTGCACAAATTGTTGGAGGTTCCATTCAAGCCTGAATAACGGTCTTGCTCGCAAGAGTGATCGGAGTATCAGTAGGTTGTGTTATCAACAAAAGGAGGATGTAATGAAAGTAGAATCGTATTGTTATCGCTTAAGAGTCCGTAAGGTATTGGCCGTAGCCGTAATCGGTATTGCTGCGACGATTGGGCTGGGTAGTCAGAGTGTTGTTGCAGAAGAGATTGTAGGTCGACTCTCGTATCACTGGGGGCCAACCCACACAGCGGCAGGTTATGCCCTGCAGTTTGCAGAAGAAGTGAATAAGCGGGCGGCAGGCCGGCTGCGAATCGATGTTTATCCAAGTGGACAATTATTCGGAATCAAAGAGATTGTGGGTGCGCTCAAAGCTGGATCAGTAGAAATTGGCGCGATTATCGGGATTGTCGGATTTCCCACGGTAGTTAAAGACTTCAACATTGCCAGTTTCCCTGGCATGTTTGCCAGCCTGGAGCACCAGCGCAGTTTTTTTCAGGATTCAGCCGAGGGTCGCGCGTTATGGGATGAAACCTTGGCAAAGACCAATACCAGTTTGCTCATGTATGACCCGGTCGGCCCGGTCCTAACCTGCAGTGTCAACAGTAAACTCGATAGTATCGAAAGTTATAAAGGGTTAAAAGCGCGCAGACTTTTCGGTACCGAAAAACCACTTTGGAAAGCTTTAGGTGTGGATTATCAAAAACTCGGTACGAAGGGTGTCTACACTGCCTTACAGACTGGTATGGTCAACACGGTTAATACTGTGCCCAATGGTGTTCGCGCCTACAGTTGGTGGGAATTTCTGAAATACTGCCAGTTGCCATATCAGTCATATGCCGACTCGTATCTCATGGCTAATTCGGATTGGTTCAACGGTTTACCGCAAGATCTTCGGAATATGATCCTTGAAGTCGGTCAGGAACTAGGAGAGGTTGCTACCCGTGGCATCATGGATGCATCTGCCCAAGTGCTCGAGGAATTCAAATCAGAGCATGGCGGCACGGTTACCGTAATGCAAGGCGAAGCCAAGGCGGAGTTTGATCAATTGCTTAAAGATAAAGTCTTTCCTGCGCTGGCCGATATGGTCTCTCCAGGTGTTCTTAAGGCTGCACAGAATCATCCAGCCCCGTGATACTGCTGGCCGACCTGCCGCGTTTATCCCGATGCGGCAGGTCGTAGTTTCTGATAAGAGTTAAATCTGAGAAAAAGATATGGATGCGCTGGTACGAAAGCTGACTTCAGTGAATGATGTCATTGCAAAAGGAGTCATGGCGATTGCGATGACTATCATTGCTTTTTCGGTCCTAGCCCTGACCTCCGGCGCATTTACCCGTTATTTCACGGGACTAGGTTTTGACTGGATCATGGATTTGCCCCCGGTCATGATGCCCTGGCTGGTATTTATGCTTGCGGGTGTCCTGTTGCGCTCAAAATCTCATATTACGGTGGATTTCATGCCTCGGTATTTATCGGTCAGGGGCACGATCAGGTTGTCTTTTTTCATTCATCTTTTTGTTCTGGGATGCGCAGTCGTTTTTTTCATCGCAGGCATTGATGCAGTCGTACTGTTTCGCGAACTGGGTCAATTCATTGAATTGGAGTTCGACCTGCCGTACTGGTACGTTTATCTATCCTTCCCGGTTGGTTTCGGAATCCTGGCGATCTTCGCAATCGAGTTGGCATTGAAGGACTGGATCGCATTGACTAGACCACCAGATCCAGCAGAGTACAGCAGTAGGCAGCTATGACAGTATTAATGATTGCGGCGTCGATGCTGTTGCTGTTTATGGCAGTGCCGGTATTTCTGGTTTTTGGTGCAGGTAGTGCCGGAGCTGCGATTCTCGATCTGGGGTTGCCATGGTCGACCCTGATTCAGGTGTCCTACGCTGCCATCACCAAGCCGGTGCTGATTGCGATTCCCCTGTTCATTTTCAGCGGTCTGGCCATGTTGCGTGGGGGGATTGCGAGTCGACTTGTGCATATGACCACCACGCTGGTTGGGCACTGGCCGGGCGGCCTTGCTATTGGTATGGTGTTGACGATGGGATTTTTTGCCGCTTTTTGCGGCTCGATCCTTGCTGCTATTACAGCAGTAGGTACAATCATGATGCCTAAAATGATCGAGCAAGGGTATCCGCCAGCGTTTGTGATTGTATTGGCAGCATCGGCAGCACTGCTGGAAGCCTTGATTCCGCCATCCAACGCTGCGATCGTCTTCAGTGCATTGACATCAGTACCCGTATCCAAGACCTTTGCCGCAGGTATCCTGCCGGGTCTAGTGCTGATGGTTTTGTTGATGATCCTGTCTGTATGGCGATGTCGTCACATTCGTATGGCTAGCAAGGCAACGCCTGCCGAGGTCTGGCAGGCGGTTAAGGCAGCTGCCCCAGGACTGGTGACCCCGGTCATTATCCTTGGTGGGATCTATGGCGGACTTCTGACACCGTCAGAGACAGCAGCGGTTGCCGGGATCTGGGCCGTGTTAATTGGTTTTTTAATCCATCGCGAATTGACCATTGAAGGTTTGCTCGGCGCCCTGCGCCAGACAGCGATTGCGACTACTGTTATCTTTACCATCATCGCGATGGCGATGTTCTTGTCAGTTATTCTGACCTACACCCGTGCCCCTCAGGACATCATCGGTTATTTCACGGAGTTTGGCGTTACACCTATGATGTTCTGGTTGATGCTTGCGATCATATGCCTGATTCTGGGTACGTTTATTGAGATCGTGCCTCTGTTTTATCTGACAGTGCCGATATTTGCGGCAATCGCCCTGTCATTCAACCTCAATCTTCTGCACCTTTTTGTTGTCTTCACAGCTTTTGCCGGTATCGGAATGATTACTCCACCGGTTTGTGTTGGTATCTATACGGCGGCCGGTGTCGTCAATATCAGCCCGGAGCGGGCGTTTGGTGAGATTCCAGCCTTCGTTCTGATGGGTATTGTCTACGGTGCATTGATGATCATGAGTCCAGTGCTTTCAACCTGGCTGCCAAGCGTGTTGTTCTGAATAGGGACATCAATCAGTGACGGCGTCATTTTTCAGCGTTGATGACTTTCGCATCGGTGCACGCCGGCGGATGCCAAGAATCATTTTCGATGCACTTGATGGTGCCGCCGGCAATGAAACGGCAAGTCGGCTCAACAGTGCGGCATTTGATGAGGTCCGTTTGCAGGGGCGGGTGCTGGTTAATGTTGAAAACCGACACTTGCAGTCCTCGTTTCTCGGCTGCCAATGGCAAGTACCTTTTGGAATAGCCCCCATGGGGATGTGCGATCTCTTCTGGCCGGGAGCGGATAAAGCGATGGCCCGCGTCGCACGTGAGGTTGGGTTCCCTTTGGGGGTATCGACTATGTCCTCAACGACGCTCGAGCAATTGTTCGATCTTGCCGGGGGGAATGCCTGGTTTCAGTTATACGCTGGAGAATCGGACCAATTGACCCATAATCTAGTTGCCCGCGCGGCGAGCACTGGATACCAAGCACTGATACTCACGGCAGACGTACCTGCCCTCGCGCCACGCCAGCGTGATCTGCGCAACGGCTTCAAGGTGCCATTTCGGATAGGTCCCAAGCAGGCTCTGGATTTTGCCTGCCATCCGCAGTGGACTTTAGCCACCCTGAAAAACGGTCGACCAAAGTCCCGCAACATCAATTCGTTACCTAAGGATGCGACTATCGGGACTCGCGTAGGACAGTTTCGTCGTGACGCTGGGCGCGGGCATTTTGACTGGAATTTTCTGCGTGAATTGCGTGCCCAGTGGCCGCACAAACTGATACTCAAAGGCGTTATGTGCGCCGAGGATGCCCGCAATGCGGTCGATGCGGGAGTAGATGCTGTCTATGTTTCCAATCACGGTGGGCGTCAACTTGACAGCGCGCCGGCGGCCATTTCGATACTGCCATTGATCCGTGAAGCACTGGGCCCGGAATATCCCATAGTTTTTGATAGTGGCGTGCGCAGCGGCGAGGACATCGTCCGAACGCTCGCCAGCGGCGCTGGATTCGTGATGCTGGGCCGGCCTTTCTTGTATGCCCTGGGGGCCGGTGGTGCAGGAGGTCTTTCCCAGCTACTGAGCTTGTTAATGAATGAGTTAAGCACGGTCATGGCCCAACTGGGTTGTACACACCCGGCGCAGTTGAACAGCGCCGTGCGGGCACCGCCGCGATGACAGAACTGATTTTGGAAGATGGCTAGGGAAACACCACATATGAATGAAATTGAACAGGTCCGTGGCGGGACTTTGCTTGCCCGCGCCCTACATGAGAAAGGTATCCGTCAGGTCTTTACCTTGAGCGGTGGGTTTTGTAACCCGGCACTTGAGGGCCTGGCCCAGTGTGGCATTAGCGTCATCAATTGTCCGCATGAGCAGATCGCGGGGCACCTTGCGGATGGATATACACGTATCACCCGCAAACCTACAGTTTGCCTCGTTGGTCCGGAGGGTTTTGCTAATGCCGTGCCTGCCATGATGGAAGCCTGGGGTGAGCGCTCACCGGTGATTTTTATCACGGGATCCAGTACCTTGAAACGCCAGGGTAGCGGCGGTTTCAAGGAGATCGATGACGTCGCCATTGCTGCGCCCCTCACCAAGTATAGCGCTAGCATTACCGACGGCAGTCGTCTCCGTGAGTTTGTAGATCGTGCCTACAAGATGGCTCTAAGTGGATATCCCGGACCAGTACATCTCAGCGTACCGGTCGACATTATGTTCTCGTCCTTCCCTGTTGACGCCCAGCTGAATGAGCGGCCATTTGATCACAACCCACGGTCCGCACCACGCGCTTGGCCCTGTCCCGATGATCTTCAAGAGGTGATCGATCTGCTACTGGCCAGCGAGCGCCCCCTGCTGATCGGTGGCCACGGGGTTTGGTGGTCAGGTGCAGAGCGCAAACTGGAGCAGGTAGGTATCTCACTGGCGATTCCGGTGTACAACATTCCCTATCATCAGAAACTGCTGCCCGAAGCCAGCAAGGCCTACATGGGCCTGGCCGATGTGCACCAGTATGGCCCAGCTAAGGCTGCCCTTGAAGAAGCCGATGTCGCCATCATGGTCGGCGGCCGACTCGATAACCAGATGAATTTTGGCAATGCCCCGCTGTTCCCCCCTTCGTGCAAACTCATCTGCGTCAACGGCTCTGCCGAGGAGACCGAACTTAACCGTGCAGCTGACAAAGTTCTGTTAAGTGATCCCGGTGCGTTCTTGGACGCACTGCTTGACCTTAAAGAGAAAGGGTGTTGGCAACTGGGCGACGATTGGATTAAGACCCAACGTACTCGGCGTGGTGAATGGGTGGTACAGACTCTGGCCGGTATGGATAACGACCTGACACCGGGGCAGGGCGTACATCCTTTGCAACTGGCGTTGGATGTACAAAGTGCCATGGGTCCTAAAGACTGGCTGGTGATTGATGGCGGGAATACCCATTTTTGGTCGGAGATCGCGATCAATATCTCGGGTTGGCGTGGACAGGAATTGGGCGGGATTTTGCATCCCGGGGCATTCAGTATGCTCGGGGTCGGAGTGTCTTTTGCAGTGGCCGCTAAACTGACCTATCCCGATGCCCATGCCGTTGTGATCAGTGGTGACGGGGCTTTTCTCTCAGGCGGACTCAGTATCGAGGCAGCCTTCCAGGAAAATTTGCCGATCACGGTGGTGATTGATAATAACGGTGGGTTGACCACCATCTCCCAGCAACAAGAGCGCCTCTTTGGGCATGATCGTCACGTGGCAACCGATTTTCGGGATATCCCTTTTCACAGTATGTTCGAGGGGCTCGGGGGCTATGGCGAACTGGTGGAAGACCCAGGTGAGATTGCGCCTGCCGTTAACCGCGCGATGGCCAGCGGCCGCACGGCCTGCATTAATGTGCGTAGCCGTGGCGTAATCAGCCCTATCGTGGCGGCAGTGACCAGCAAAAGGGATAAAGCCTCAATAGAATAGCGCCGTGGTGCAACGCGGGCTTCTTGATTCCAACAAGCGAGTTATAGACCTATGCCGATTATTTCCTCCCATGTGCTTGACTCCCTAACCGGGCGGGATGCCGCAGGCATCCGGGTGAGATGCCAGCGCCTCGCGCCAGCAGTGCAGCCCCAGATGGTGGCTGAAGCCAGCGCGGACGATGACGGGCGAATCGCTATCGAGGTGGATACCGCCGCTGATGCGCCCGGCACACGCTACGAGGTGGTTTTTTTCAGTGGGGAATATTTTGCAGCTGGGCAGCAAAACGATGAAATATCCTCTCTGATCAATGAGGTTGTGGTGCGCCTTGACTTGTCGATTGTGTCGCAGCGTTGCCATGTGCCGATGATGATTGCACCGCATAACCATTCGGTGTGGTGGTCCCGCTAGCGCGGGGTCCTCGGCATGTCGTCAGGTTTGGCGGTCTCGCGGCGCAACCGGCGCACACCCTATACCGACCGTGTCGAGTCGCTTGGCGTCAGTGGGTACTCGATCGTCAATCACACCTTGTTGCCCAAATCGTTCGAAAGAACTGTCGAGGAGGATTACTGGCACCTCAAAGAACATGTGCAGTTGTGGGATGTGGGGTGCCAGCGACAGGTTGAGTTGCGTGGCCCGGACGCGGCTCGACTGGCGCAATGGATGACGCCGCGGGATCTTCGCACGATGCAGGCGGGACAGTGTTATTACGCGCCCCTGATCGACGAGCACGCCGGTTTGTTGAATGATCCTGTGCTGATTAAGCGCGCCTCTGATTGGTTCTGGTTTTCTATTGCAGATTCAGATGTCTTACTATGGGCTAAGGGTCTGGCACTGGGTATGGATCTTGATGTGCGCGTGTCAGAGCCCGATGTCTGGCCTCTCGCGGTGCAGGGACCGCGTGCGGAAGATCTCATAGCCAGTGTATTTGGTAACGAGATCCGCAACACCGGCTACTTTGAATTTCGACAGTGCGCCTTCGCTGGGCGCAACCTTGTTGTTGCCCGCTCGGGTTACAGCAAGCAGGGAGGGTTTGAGATTTACCTCGATGACAGCGCTTTGGGCAGCGCACTTTGGGATACTTTGTGGCAAGCAGGTGTTGATATGCAGATTGCCCCGGGCTGTCCTAACCTGATCGAACGTATCGAGGGTGGGTTACTCTCTTATGGAAATGAGATGACTCGTCAGAACAATCCATTAGAAATCAACCTGGATCGTTTTTGTCATCTTGCGGGCGAAGTTGATTACATTGGTCGTACCGCGCTCGAAGTGATTGCGAGGCAGGGACCGTCCCAACGCATGCGGGGAGTGTTGGTAGATGGACCGCAGTGTCCACCGTGTGCAAAACCCTGGCCAGTTACTGTGGGTGAGACGCAAGTCGGACAAATTACCAGTGCAATCTGGTCGCCCTTATTTGAAAAGAACGTGGCACTGTCCCTGATACAAAAAGACCACTGGGACCCGGGCACGCAGGTCACAGTTCACCTGCCCCAAGGCGATGAGATGAACAGTACGGTTGTCAAACTGCCTTTTGATCCGTCCTGTTAGCACTCATATGTCACAATGCTGACCCGTTATGGCAATGTTCGCATCACGCTCGCTAGGTTGGGGCCTGCCGGCTGGCTATCGGCCAGGTCGACTGCTTCTGATTACCATCATTTTTCTGGCGGTGGGTGGCTGTGAATCAGATCGCGAAGAGCTCGAAGCCAGCAACCGCTGTGTATGGTGTCGTCTGAATGGCGCCGACCTTGCCGGGGTTGATCTTACTGGGGCAACTCTGTGGATGACTTTTCTGGAAAGGGCAGATCTGCAAGGGGTGGTACTTAAAGGCGCTAATGTCAATCGGGTGAAATTCACCGGCGCTAATTTGACCCAGGCGGATCTTTCTGGTGCTGACGCACGCAAAACGGTTTTTACTCATGCCGACCTCAGCGGCGCTGATCTTAGCGATGCGAATCTTGCCGAGGCGTTTTTTGAAGAGGCAAAGCTTACCGGTGTCAAACTCGATGGGGCCACGATGCTGATTACAATAATGCATCGAGCCGATTTCACAGGTGCCAGCCTGGTATCTGCCAATGTCCGCCAGGCTCTGGGCCGAGAAACCGTTTTTGCCGGCGCAGACCTATCGGGAGCAGATCTTGGTTGGGCTGTGCTGGTTGGAGCCGACTTTCGGCAAGCGAACCTTAGCGGTGCTAATCTAGAGGGAGCCGACTTGACGGGTGCGGATCTCACTGGCGCCATCTGGACAGACGCCAGCCCATGTTACTCTGCTAGCTGCGATGAAAGAGCCTATACCGACTGACGTAGCGGTGCGGCGTAGAAGTGATCTGAATCAAGAGAAGAAGTAATGTCAAAACCTTTATGTGTCATTGTGGGCTTCGGTAAGGGCCTTGGTCGTGCGTTGGCTGCAAAGTTTGCGAATTGCGGATTTGATCTCGCGTTGATCTCGCGTTCCAAGAATAATAGTGCTGCCGCGGCAGAAGCAGTAGCTACAGCAAATGACGCATCGAGAGTCAGACTCTTTTGTGCTGATGTGACTCGGCCCGAAACGTTGGAATCGACGATTGCGACCATCGCCCAAGAAATGGGTGAGATCGATCTCCTAATCTATAACATACGGGGGAACTTTACCGCCTGTGAACCGCTTGACATGTCCTATGATGCTCTTGAAAATATCTATCGGGAAGAGGTCGTCGGCGCATTTGCTGCGGCCAAAGCGGTTCTTCCTGGGATGATCAGTCGCTCCCGAGGCAGTGTATTTTTTTCAAGCGCGACGGCGGCTTTTCGAGGCTCAAGCACTCATCCGCTCTATGCGATCGGTAAGTTTGGGTTGCGCGCGCTCTCACAGAGTTTATCCAAGGCATACGCTAAGCACGGTATTCATATTGTGCATTTCAGACTGGACTGTGACCTTGATACGCCGATCATGCGCGAGCTTTATGGTCAAGATTATGATCCAGGAAAGCTAGCTAATCCTGATGCTGTCGCCGAGTCATACTGGCTGACCTACCAACAGCCTGGATCCGCCTGGAGTAATGAGGTGGAACTCAGACCCTATACCGAAGGTTGGACCTATTGATCCTGTCATGGGGGCAACTCGTCCTGAGCAACAAGGAGATTAATTGATGTCATACAAACTGTTCTATGCGCCCGGCAGTGCAGCGATGGGAACCCGGGTGATGTTGGAGGAGATCGGCGTACCATACGAATTGCTTGAAACAACAATCGATATGGACAAACCCCGTCCACCAGAACAGTTAGCCCTCAACCCCAACGGCTGGGTTCCGATTTTAATTTGGGGTGACAAAGCCATGTACGAGTGTGCTGCAATTACTGTGTTTCTTTGTGACCGTCATCCAGAGGCAAACCTTGCACCTGCTGTGAATGATCCCGACAGAGGTCTGTATCTGCAGACATTGGTGTATTTTTCAAATTCTGTTCAAAATGCCTTTCAGCTTGATTACTATCCAGATCGTTTTGCAGATACCTCGGCTGATGAGGACAGCGCCCAGAGACGAGGTATCCGGCGCTTGCGCGAGACGTGGAAAGTCATAGACGACCAGATTGGCAGCAACCAATGGGCATTAGGAGAACGTTTTAGTGCAACAGATATTTATCTCTTTATGCTGACCACGTGGTTACGGCCGTCGCGAGGGCAACCATCGGTGGACGAGTTTGCCAACGTCAAGCGTATTGCGGATGCGGTTCAGTCGCGCAAGAGTGTGCAGACAGTTTACAAAGAATGGATTGCAGGCGAGACTTACGGTTACTGACCTTAACTGCGATAATTTGGTTGCGAATTGTATTTCGTGTTTTTCACGAGCGTTGGATTACAATTCTTTCGGTTGGTAACCACTCGTCATTAAATTAATAAAAGGAGATATGGAATGCAGTGTTTTAATAAAGCTCTCTTGCTAATAATCTTTGTTGTTCTAGGTATCTTGGGCAAGACTGCTTTGGCAGCTGACCCCATTGAACGGGCGATCGTTGCGTGTGAGTACGAGTTAACACATTTCTGCAGCAAAGTGACACCAGGAGAAGGTCGGCTGATGATGTGTCTGGGCGCGCACGAGGATAAGATTTCTGTTGGTTGCGCGGTTGCGGTCTACGACGCGGCTGTGGTCATTGATGCCCTGGCGGGCCTTATTGCTGCGATTGGTACATCCTGTGAGCAGGAGATTGTCGATCATTGCGCGACGCCGGCCAGCGACACAGAGTTTGTGGTCGAGGCCGGGCAAGGACAGGTAGTAGCCTGCCTGGTGGCACACGAAGCGAAACTTGGCAATGCTTGCAAAGCGATCATCGGCGAACTGCTAAGCGATTAGTTATTTGAGTACGGGTAAAGCCTTGCCCCTATTGAGCTTTCCCGTTATCGTTTAATTCGGGATCCCCCGCCGGGCTGAGAATCAGCCGGATCGGCTAGCGTCGCATTGCTCGCCGGAGCAGGGATGGCTTTACCTACAGTCGCTAGGTGTGCTTTAAGTTCCTCCTTGGGTTGTATAGGCATACCACTAAGATCCAGGCCAAGGTTTGGTGAAGGCAGAGTCTGCTTCCGAAAATTCTGTGGATTTCACAGCCAGTGGATCTGCATAGTCTTCAACTAGATTGGTCGTTCCCCCTATACTTGTCACCATGCAACTACAGGCCATCGACGATGCACTATTTGGGGTGATTGCGTCTGGGTTCGACTGTGCATCAGCGGACCCTGGATCGATAAAGGAGATTTGCAGAGCGCTGCATCGTGATCAACTTGTAGTATTTCCCGGGCAGGCACATCTGACACCGCAACAAGAGGTCGCATTCTATCGATCGATTTACCCTGGTGGCACTTCCATCTGGCGCGACCAGACCAGTAACCCCTGGGAAAGATACAAGGTGAAACAGGGTAATACAGCCGGCACTTACCAGATTCCGCAAGAACCAGGGGTACTTGTGTTAGGCAAGGGTGAGATCGAACACTACGGTCTCAAGGTGACTCTTGGTGGAGACCGTGCCGCATATGGTGGGCAGGAAGGTTCACAAGTGCTGGGTGGTGGTGTGCTTCAATGGCATATCGATGGTGCGTTCTATGAACACGCCCCTGGCCACTATACACAGATGCGTTGTATCGAGGCTCCTGCAGGCAAGGGCCATTGGCTGACCAGCATCGATGACGAACAGAGCCGTCTGTGGTGTCCGGCCGGATCAACTGCCTTTGCGAGTGGGCGTATTGCTTACGACTTAATGCCCCCTGATGTCCGACAACGATGCCTGCATACCCAGGTGTATTATCTGCCTCGGCCATTTGAGGTCACTTATGGGTTAGGTAACAGTAACAACGGCCTGCGGGTCGTCGATCCCGAGGCTGAGGCCCGTTTTAAGAAGGGGACTGAACCGCCTGGCGCGGCTTTCAACGATCCGATGGCGCAGGTCTATCCTCTGGTGTGGACCTGTCCGGCAACAAAATTTCAGGCACTTATGGCACAGCCGCGCTGTCTGTCCTGCCTTGAAACAGAAACCGATTCGGAACCCATCTTTCTTGGCATTACTGAGTCGAGGCATCTGGTCGAATCCTGGATGCGTCCTGCGATAGTTGCCAAAAGCGTCTACGTGCACGACTGGCAACCAGGCGATCTGGTAATTTGGCACAACCGCTCGGTCTGGCATTCAGCCACCGGCGAACTCGCGCAAGACGACCGGCGTGTCATGCACCTTACCGCTTACAACAGCAGTGAAGCACCAGTTTGTATGATTAACTGAAATGCGTTCCGGGGACGGCGTACCTAACTGGCGGATCAAGAAATGGAAGAAGACGGCATACTAAGTTTTGATCTGGGAAACCATGTCTTTGCAGTCAGTACCGAATCTGACATGGCTCAGCGCCTGTTTGATCAGGGCCTGAACTGGTGTTTTGGCTTTAATCAGGAAGAAGGACTTGCCTGTTTCCAAAAGGCGTTGGAATTTGACTCAGATTGCGCAATGTTGCATTGGGGGGCGGCCTATGCGGCAGGGCCGTTTTACAACATGTCCTGGTGTGATTTTAGCGAGCCCGAAGCTGTTGACTGCACTGCGTTTTGTCGTGGGCATATTGATCAGGCGCTGGCGTTGTCCGATAGTGCTACGCCATCTGAAAAGGCGCTGATTAGGGCGTTGGCCAGGCGAGTTCAAGAACCGCACACTGTCAGTCAGTCGGAATATGACAGCTGGGATGATGCTTACGCAGAGGCGATGCGCAAGGTTTACTCTCACTTTCCCGAAAACCAGGGCGTCATGGCTCTGCTCATTGAGGCAATGATGACCCGTACGCCATGGCGGCTGTGGGACGTCAAAACAGGGCTGCCAGCGGCTGGTGCCGATACGCTTGAGGCAATCACGGTCTGTGAAAAGGCCATTGCCTTGGCTGATGAAAGGCGTGAACAACAACACCCGGCGATTTTACATCTGCATATACACCTTCTTGAGATGTCTCCCACGCCCGAGCGGGCAATGGATTCAGCCGATCGCCTTGGCGGGTTATGCCCTGATGCAGGCCATATTCATCATATGCCCGGGCATATTTATGTTCTGTGTGGCGAATATGAAAAGGCCAGGATTGCGAGCGAAGAAGCCATCCGCGTGAACCGCAAATACCTCGCCTACGCCGGGCCTTATAACTATTACACCACGGCACGGTGCCATGATCTGCATCTGATGATGTATACCTGCATGTTTTTGGGACAGTTCGAACCTGCAATGGCCGCCGCGCAAGAGATTTGCGATAACCTGCCAGCTGATGTGATAGACATGGAAGGCAAGCCATTTATCGCAAGCACGATGGAGGGCTATTACGCCATGAAAATGCATGTGCTTGTTCGGTTTGGAAAATGGCGTGAAATCATTGATACCCCAATGCCTCAAGACCCAAAGCTTTATTGTGTTTCGACCTGTATGCATCACTACGCCAAAGGGATTGCGTATGCAGCAATGAAAGAATTCACAAAAGCCGAACATCACAAGCTTCAGTTTTACGAGTCTCTTAAACAAGTTCACCCGGACCGAAAATTCTCCAATAACCCGGCAATAGAAACACTGGGTGTTGGCGAAAAGATGCTGCTCGGAGAATTGGAATACCACAAAGGCAATCACGAAATCGCTTATGCGCATTTACGTGAAAGTGTGCAGCGTTGCGACGATCTACACTATTCCGAGCCATGGCCCTGGATGCATCCGCCACGTCATGCCTTGGGAGCGTTGCTGATGGAGCAAGGCCACTACAAAGAAGCTGAAGAAGTCTACCGTGCAGATTTAGGATTAATCGATGCTGTACAACGTTGTGCTCAGCACAAAAACAATGTCTGGTCTCTTCACGGTTTGGTTGAATGCTTAAAGCATCGCGGCGAAACTAAAGAACGCATTGATCTTGAGGTGCTTTTGACGAGTGCACTTGCGAATACCGACGTGGCTGTCACGTCCTCGTGTTGTTGCCGCAAAACAGTCGTTGATATTGGCGACGGCTGAGTGGCCAATTATTATCAATAGAGGCACGGACTGCTCTACTCCTCTTCTTCGCGCATCAGTTCATCCGCACGCCTCCACTGGCGGACGCTATCGGGTGGAGGTATGGGTGCCCCGTCGTAATTCATGGCATCCAGCAAGTTGGCAGTGGGCACAGATTGTCCACGCGTCCTGAATAGACCGCGGGCGGTGGCGCGGGCCGCACGGGTGTTGCCGGTCAGTATGTCGTGGCGAAAATACAGCCACTTATCATCCCAGCCAAGAATACTGCTCTTCAGCGTAATTTTCTCAAAAGCATGCAGTGGTCGCTCAA
>JAAZZE010000044.1:3793-19256 GCA_014239255.1 Gammaproteobacteria bacterium | reverse complement strand
CCGGCGAAGTCAGTTGCGTTAACAACTGGGGCTGGCTCGCCAGGGTGCGGGCAATGAAGTCACTGCCAGCCAGCACTTTGGGCAGTGAAGTCCAGCCTGGTTCAGATGCTGCGATCCATTCGTTTTCGTCGTAAGGTTTGCCCAGACGAGAAAGATGAGCGCTGACCAGTGAGCGCAAGGCCGCTGGCAGCTCGTCAACCGCTATTTGGATCAGTGTGGGCGCGGGACCCATAGCTGCGTTAGCTGCACGTCTCTCACCGACAGGAGGTCTGGTATGGTCAGGAGGTTATACCCATCCGGAATGGATCGGTGGGGTCAAAGATAAGAGTAGCTTCAGCATTAATATGTGCAGAACCCGTGATATGGGGTATGACCCGGCCATTGTCCCATTCGCCACATGCCTCAAAAACGCTACCCACAATGCTTTGCTGACGCCATGTCTCACCTGGCGCAAGGGTGCCGTCAGCCATCAGGCAGGCCAGTTTGGCACTGGTACCGGTGCCACATGGCGAGCGATCATAGGCGCCCCCGGGGCACAGTACAAAGCTACGGCTGTCTGCCTGATCATCGGTGGGCCCAAACAGTTCAATGTGATCAATTTCACCGCCGTTCTCACCACTAATGTTTTCATGTATTAACGCGCTACGGATTGACTCGGCGATTTCGGTTAGGCGTTTAATGTTGTCAAAGTGCACCCTCTCGTTATGTTCCTTGACTAGAAAAAACCAGTTGCCACCCCAGGCAATATCGCCGCGAATTGTGACGTCGCCGGCCAGGTTCAATACCACGTCAGCCCGGAAACGGTAACTGGGCACATTGGTCACAGTAACTCGATTGCCCTCGTGTAGGGTCGCGGTTACAACGCCAACCGGTGTGTCGATCAAATGGGCCCCAGGGGTCAGTTTTCCCAGATAAGCCAGGGTCACAGCGAGACCGATGGTGCCATGGCCGCACATATTTAACACCCCGACATTATTGAAAAAAATTACGCCCGTGACGGCTTCAGGGTGATCCGGTTGGCAAAGAAGACCGCCAACCCAGACATCGCTTCCCCGTGGTTCGTTAACTACTGCTGCGCGGAAGGAATCGTATTGGTCTCGAAAGGCTTCGCGGCGCTGGGCAAGACTCCCAGTGCCCAGGTCCGGACCGCCGTCGATTACGAGGCGAGTGGGTTCCCCACCGGTATGGGAGTCAATGACCCGGACCCGGTCAAATAATTCGATTACGCCAGCCGGTGAGGCTATCATTTCACTTAGCTCCATTGGTTTTGAGTCACAGTGCGGTATGCTCAAGGCTGAACGCACGACTATAGCGTGCTTTGTACTGCCGGTGCGGCCGGCCGCTTTGGCTAAAACGATGACCGATCTTTTTGATTTTCACAAGCAAAAGCGCTGTTTTGCTGTAGTTGGCCATCCGGTCGCACACAGCAGGTCGCCGCAAATTCACGAGGATTTTGCTCGACAGTGTGGTGTATCGCTTTCCTATGAGGCCATTGCTCTGGATCCTGGCGCTTTCGAGCAGGGGATTCGCAACATCCGCGCCGGTGGCATTGCTGGCGCCAACGTCACGGTGCCGTTCAAACAGGCGGCGTGGCGTCTGGCAGATAAACTGACTGATCGTGCCCAGCTAGCACAGGCTGTTAATACCTTGTCTTTCTCTGCTGATGATGTGATCCACGGAGACAACACGGATGGCGTGGGATTGATGTGTGATATTCAGAAAAACCTGGGGTTTTCGTGTGCAGGCGCTCGCGTGTTGGTGGTGGGTGCCGGTGGCGCTGCCCGAGGTATTTTTCAACCTTTGCTTGATAGTGGCCCCGGCGAACTCGTGATTGCCAACCGCACTTTGTCGCGGGCTCGGGAGTTGTTAGCAGCGTTCGCCTCGCCGATCGGTAGCACCGCTTGCAACTTAGAAGATTTATCATCGCACGCCTTTGATTTGGTCATCAATGCTACTGCGGCGAGCCTGATGGGTGAGGTACCTGATCTACCGAATGGGATTTTTGCGAACGGCGCGCTTGCCTATGATTTGGCTTATGCTGATCAGCCGACGCCTTTTATGCGCTGGGCCATGGATGCTGGTGCAGTTCGTGCGGTCGACGGTTTGGGTATGCTGGTGGAGCAGGCTGCTGAATCCTTTTGGATCTGGCACCAGCATCGGCCAGAGACTGCGCCGGTCATCAGCGCCCTGCGCTCAGGCAGCCGTTAAAGACCGTCTGCCGGCGGTGTTCAGTTCAGGTGATGTGTCAACCAGTTGCCCGCCGCACGTTCGGTAATGGCAGCGAGTGCCTTTATGTGGTCAACTCGATCATTCAGACAGGCGATGTAGGAAAAATTTTGGCCGCCGGCCTGGCGAAATATTTCAGCGTTGGTTAGTGCGATCTCCTCAAGTGTTTCCAGGCAGTCTGCCGCAAAGCCTGGGCAGATAATATCAACGCTGGGCATACCTGCCTTTGCTAACTGAGTCAAAGTCTGGTCGGTATAGGGGGTCAACCACGGTGTTCGGCCAAAGCGTGACTGGAATGACAGCACCCATTGATCAGGATTCAGTTTAAGGCGGTGTGACAGCGCTGTGGCCGTAGCCTCGCACTGGGACCGGTAGGGATCCCCTTGGTCAGCATATCGTTGGGGGGTGCCATGAAAGGAAATCACCAGTTTTTCTGCCCGAGGGTGGCTCGACCAGTGCTCGCGAACCGATGCTGTTAGGGCATCTAAATAGCCTTCGTCGAGGTGATAGTCCCGTACCAGGTGTAGTGCCGGAAGGTTGCGCCACTTGCCAAGAGTTCGGGTAACCGCGTCATAAACTGAAGCGGTCGTGCTGCAGGAGAACTGTGGGTACAGTGGTAATACCACGATCCGTTCAACACCCGCTGCCACCAGTTCATTCAGTGTGGCATGAATCGAGGGCTGGCCGTAGCGCATGGCCAGTGCAACCTTTACCGTATCGCCATGGCGATGCCTGAGCAGCTCGTCGAGCTCCTCGGCAATGTACCGCGATAACGCCATTAGAGGCGAGCCGTCGTCGCGCCATATTTTTTGGTAGGCAGCCGCACTACGTTGAGGTCGCAATCGTAAAATCACCCCGTGCAGGAGTGGGCACCACAGCCAACGGCTGAGTTCGATCACTCGGTGATCGTGCAAGAATTCGGCGAGGTAACGGCGAACCGCTGTTGTGGTCGGTGCATTGGGCGTACCCAGATTAACCAGCAGTACACCGATACGCTCGGTAGCACCAGGAAGCAAGCCGCGCTGGTAACGCATCTGTGAGTCAGTGCGCCCCAGAGTGCTTACGACCGTACGCAATCATGCGCTGGATAGGAATCGCGGCCTGTGCTCGCACCGATTCGTCCAGCAATACCTCACCAGTTCCGTGACGTAACGCTTGTGCCAGGCGCGATAGATCATTCATTTTCATCCATGGGCAATGGGCACAACTTTCGCAGGTGGCGCCTGCTCCCGCGGTAGGTGCTTCAAGAAAGCGTTTGCCGGGCGCACTTTGACGCATCTTGTGCAAAATGCCCTCTTCTGTCGCCACAATAAAAATTGTTGCCTCGAGGTCTTGGGCGGCCTGGATTAACTGACCGGTTGAGCCTACGACATCAGCCAGTCCGATCACCGATGGTGGTGATTCCGGGTGTACTAGCACTTTGGCGTCGGGATATTGGGTCTTAAGATTGACAAGTACCTCACCTTTGAATTCTTCATGCACGATACAACTGGCGTGCCATAGCAGCATGTCGGCACCGGTCTGTTTCTGGATGTAGTCACCCAGGTATTTGTCCGGCGCCCAGATCAGTTTTTCACCTTGTGTTGTCAGATCCCGGATCAAGTCCAGCGCAATCGAGGAGGTAACTACCCAGTCAGCGCGCGCTTTTACCGCCGCGCTGGTATTGGCATAGACCACTACAGTCCGTTTCGGATACTGGTCGCAAAAGGTCGAAAAATCCTCAGAGGGACAGTTCAGATCCAACGAACATTCGGCTGACGACTCCACCAGAAGGATCCGTTTTTCGGGACTCAGGATTTTTGCAGTCTCCCCCATAAACCTCACTCCGGCGACAACCACGGTGCTTGCTGGATGTTCCAGTCCAAGACGTGCCATCTCCAGGGAGTCGGCCACATAACCACCGGTTGCCTCGGCAAGATCCTGCAACTCGCTGTTGACGTAGTAGTGCGCGACCAGTACCGCGTTTTGATCCCTGAGCAAGGTGGTGATTTCCTGTTCCAGCAAGGACTGCTCGTTCGCGCTTAGTGGCGGCTGTACTGCTGCCCGAGCTTGTGCAGCGAGTCTGGGAATATTGGCCCTAACAGATGCCAGGCCATGAGTGTTTTCCATCAGTAGTTTTCTTAAAGGTTTACGCGGAACAGCGTTATACGTCGAGGCTGAAACAAAGATGGTATATATACCATTCGTTGGCAAATAAGTTCACTTTAAATGCACTGGTTGTTACTTGGTATCATTGCGTTGGCGCTCATAGTAGTCGCAGGACGTCATCCGCGAACAGCCTTTGGGTTGTTTGCGGCTCTTTTGGCCGGCGCGATTCTTATGTTGCAGTTGAACTCCGGGGAAAAAGAGCGCGGATCTGCATTGATATCACCTGGCGATGTGCTGCTCTCGAAGACGCATTTTAAACCTGGTTATGCTGGTAGCTTTGATCTTTCCGGTCGCCTTGCGAATCAGGCCAGCGGTGCACAGATTGTAGAAGTTGTCCTTGAGGTCCAGTTACGCGACTGCCACCCATCCGCCCAAGGCGAGGCTCGAGATTGTCAGATGCTAGGTACAGATTCACCGCGTTTAGTATTGGCCGTGCCCCCTGGCGAGGCTCGCGATTTTATCGTGAATCTGTCATTTCCCAGGACCCAGTCCCGCGGCGAGATTGACTGGACTTATCGGGTGATCACCGTATTGGGCCGTCGTTACCGCACTGTGACGGAACGATAAAAAAGGCGACGGCTTACGCCGCCGCCTTTTTGGCCCGCCCGTTTCATGGGGCAGGGTTTTTCAATCAGCGCCGTCGGGCCGCTTTTTTCTTCGTAGCCTTCTTCTTAGTGGCTTTTTTCTTCGCTGCCTTCTTCTTAGTGGCTTTTTTCTTCGTTGCCTTTTTCTTCGCTGCCTTTTTCTTCGTTACGCGTTTCTTCGATGCTGCTCGTTTCTTAGTCGCCTTTTTCTTTGCCGCCATAATGGCCTCCTGCTTAGGGTTGATGTACGAACGGATCAGTGAGTGGATCCGGTATTGGGTTTATCGACACATCGCCTCTATCAGCGATACCACTTTGCGTCTCCCGTATACATTGACTTGATCATGATCTAATGAAACGAGGAAGCATACCGGTAAACTTTAGGATAAACACACTTCGTTTATCCCTTGAAAGCGAACTATAGTCATGCAAAGTTAAAAGTCAAGCGAACCACACCCTGTTTTTTTGTACGTGTCAAGAGGATAAAATTATTTTACAAAAAATTCGGCTATAAATCTTGCGCGAGAAAATTCTAAAGGTTCAACAATTAATTAAGTAACAACTAGTAAGTAACAACGAAAAAACAAAAAGCTTAGTTAGAAAATTGAACCTTTACCATTGTTTTTCGGTATTAAGTGAGATTCTTAAGAGAGTTGCATAACGGTTGACGGTGACACGAGTTTTAATCACCTGTAAATAGGGGTGTCAGTAGTTCTAGGGTCTTTTTTGTGGCGCCAGTATTTTGTGCAACCATAATTCGACCGTTCTCACCAATTGTGGCTCGCAGGTTGGCATCTTTAAGTAAAGTGGTAAGGCAGATAGACAAAGCATCAGCATTTTTAATCTGGTATCCCGCATTGTGGGTCAGTGCCAAGGCGCTGATTTCAAGAAAATTGCTCATGTTTTGCCCGAAGACGACCGGTACACCAACTGCACAGGCCTCAAGGATATTGTGACCTCCGATACCCCGTATAGGGATCAGACTGCCACCCACTACGGCAATATCACCGGCACCATAGAGCGTAGGTAATTCCCCCATCGTATCGGCAATCTGAACCGCGACCGACGGATCCAAAGGCCCCGTTTGCCGGCTGCGCCGACTGATTTTGAATCCGGCTTTGGTTGCCTGACGCGATACCGTATCAAAACGCTCGGGGTGTCGTGGCGCGATGACCAGCAGCAGGTCTGGGAATGATTTTTGTAGCTTGGCCAGTAATTGCAGCAGTAACGCCTCTTCCCCTTCGTGGGTGCTGCCGGCCATGACCACCGGTCGGTTAGGCCCCCAGTCGCGGCGCACAGCCTGCGCCACTTCGTTCAGACTTGCGGGCAGGTGTATCTCAAATTTCATACTACCGGTCCGATGAACTTTCAAGGCATCAACACCCAGTGCCAGCAGGCGCTTTTGGTCGGCAACCGACTGGGTTGCGAATACCGATATCGAATCCAGTGCACTGCGAATAAGCGGTAGCACCATCCGGTAACCGCGCGCGGATTTTTCGGACAGCCGGACATTGGCCATAGCGACTTTGATGTTCCGTTTGCTGCAGCGATTGATCAGGTTCGGCCAGATTTCGGTTTCCATCAGCACCAGTATTCGTGGCTGAATCTGATCGAGAAAGCGATCGACCGCGAATGGATAGTCATAGGGGATGTAGCGATGACAGACTTTGTCACCGAAGGTTGCGAACACGCGTTCTGCGCCGGTTGGTGTCATCGTAGTGATTAAGACGCGTGGCGTGGGTGTTAAGTTCAACATCTGTTGCACCAGTGGGGTTGCGGCGTTGGTTTCACCCACCGATACCGCATGTACCCATATATCGTATGGTCGTGACGGATGACTACCGCCGCCAAAGCGTTCAGCGAGTCGGAATCGGTACCCTGGACTTTGCGCGATGCGCACCGCCAGACGGACTAGCAGCACAGGCAGTGCCAGCCATAACAGCGAGGTATAGAAAATTCTAGCCACCTGTAGTCAACTTAGGCAGGATTTGGTGTTGTTTCTTCGGTCAGCCAGTCGCGTGGCTTGAGAAAATCTCGTGCCAGGCTTTCCTC
Organism: Gammaproteobacteria bacterium; assembly: GCA_014239255.1. Lineage (GTDB taxonomy): Bacteria > Pseudomonadota > Gammaproteobacteria > Arenicellales > UBA868 > UBA868. Next base: position 12,246 of record JAAZZE010000044.1, on the reverse strand, counting down.
GGGGCTTCCGGGTTGCGGCTTGAAGTCATAACGCCAGGCTACACGGGGCGGCAGGGACATCAGTATCGACTCGGTACGCCCGCCGCTTTGCAGACCAAATAAGGTACCGCGGTCATACACCAGATTAAATTCGACATAGCGTCCACGGCGGTACAACTGAAAGTCCTTGTGCTCGACCGAAAATGGGGTAGTTACTCGCTCCCGTACGATCGGAAGATAAGCCGGCAGGTAGTGATCGCCGATACTGCAGGTCAGGGCAAAGGCATTGTCAAAACCACCCTCGTTGTAGTCATCAAAAAAAAGCCCACCCACGCCGCGCTGCTCATCTCGGTGTTTCAGATAGAAGTATTGGTCAGCCCAGTGCTTGAATCGTTGGTACAGATCCGCACCAAATGGTGCACAGGCTGTTTGGGCCGTGCGATGCCAGTGCAGCGTATCGGCGACGAAGCCGTAGGTTGGGGTCAGGTCAAAGCCGCCACCAAACCACCAAGTCGGCTTACCAGAGGTTTCGGTACAGAAAAAACGCACGTTCATGTGCGAAGTCGGAACAAAAGGATTTTGTGGGTGTACCACCAATGATACCCCCATCGCCTGGAATGGGGTTCCAGCAAGTTCCGGGTGCCGGGTAGATGCCGCGCCGGGCAATGCTTTGCCACGAACATGAGAGAAATTCACCCCTGCCTGTTCGAAGACGTGGCCGTCGCGAAGGACACGGGTCCGGCCACCACCACCGTTTTTCTGGGTCCAGAGGTCTTCATGAAACCGTGCTGTATCACCATCGGCATCAGCCAGTTCACGGCACAGCTGATCCTGCAGATTGGTCAGGTAAGTTTTAACTTCGTCGATGGCAACCGGTTCTGACATGGTGATTGAGACTCTGGATATCAGGTATTGCGAAGGATTCTGTTAGTGGCCGCATCGGTTATTGTGCTCGGCCCCATCGCGACTCCTACGTGCCCGTCAAGAATACAGTCAATCTGGTTGCCAAACTGGGCCAGAACCGCCGGCCCGCGGCGCAGAGGCGGTCGGCCGCTACTGTTCGCGCTGGTAGAGACTAATGCAGTGCCGCTTTCGTGACACAGCTTTTGCACCAGCGGATGCGCACTGACCCGTACCGCCACAGTGTTGTGCTGGCCGCGTAGCCAGGTCGGGGTGCTAGGGCGCGCGGGTAACAGCCAGGTATAGGGGCCAGGCCATGAGGCAAGCGGGCCGCCAAGCAGTTGCGGGTCTGCCATGTCGACGAGACCGCGCAAGCGCAGTGGGTGATCTGCAATAACGATCAGCCCCTGACGCCATGATCGTCGCTTGACCGCAAGCACTCGACGCACGGCGGCTTGGTTCAAGGGGTCGCAGCCTAAGCCGAAACAGAACTCAGTGGGATAGGCAATCACGCCACCACTAACGACACAGTGCGCGGCGAGTGACAGATTCTTGGTCAGTTGTGTATCGATTCCAGTGATGCCTGCAAAGCGTGGTTTTTGTCACGTACCGCTTGGGCATCAGCCTCGCGTTGCTGAGTCAGGCGCATCGCCAAGTCTGTATCTGCTGTGGCCATGATCTGTGCCGCGAGATAAGCGGCGTTTTTCGCCCCGGCCTTGCCAATAGCGACACACGCCACCGGCACACCTCCAGGCATCTGTACCGTAGACAGGAGTGCATCTTGTCCGTTGAGCGGTCCGCCATCCATGGGTATGCCGATGACCGGCCGTATGGTCAGTGCAGCGACTGTTCCGGCGAGGTGGGCAGCAAGTCCTGCTGCGGCAATGAATACCGCGCAACCACGTTTATCCGCCTCTTGAACATAGCGGTGGGTATCTGCTGGGGTACGATGGGCCGAAGTGATCCGCGCTTCCCAGACAATGCCCAGGGTGTCTAGTGTGTCCAAAGTGTTCTGTACCGTCTTCAGGTCCGAGTCGGAGCCCATCAGTACTGCGATGAAAGGTGTAGTCATGTGATTGCGTTTTCAGGTTGAGTGGGTATCGTGTGGTTTGACCGCGCGCCAGCCGATATCCGGCCGCCAGGCGGCACCACGCCAGTTGATAGTGTTGACTGTTTGATATGCCAGGTCCTGCGCCTCCCGGACGGTTTTTCCCAGGGCGGTGACACAAAGCACGCGACCACCATCGGTGACAATGTGATCCTCATCTTGGCGAGTCCCTGCATGGAAAACCTTGATGTTATCCGACTGGGCTTGTTTAAGTCCGCTGATCTGGTCACCGCGCGCGTAATCGCCTGGATAACCTTCGGCTACCATCACCACCCCGAGAGCAAAACGCGAGTCCCATACGGCATGATAGTTGTCCAGTTTCCCCGCCAGGGCGGCTTCGCACAGTTCGACCAGATCCGAACGCAAGCGCATCAGGATAGGCTGGGTTTCAGGGTCGCCGAAACGGCAGTTGTATTCCAGCACTCGGGGATTTCCCGATGCGTCGATCATCAAGCCGGCATAGAGGAATCCCGTATACGGCATATTCTCACCGGCAAGACCTTTTACCGTGGGGTGGATCACATCATCCATGATGCGCTGGTGCAGCGCCGCGGTGACACGAGGTGCGGGCGAGTAGGCACCCATTCCTCCCGTGTTCGGTCCGCGGTCTCCCGTCTCGCGCGCTTTGTGGTCCTGCGATGTTGCCAGCGGCAGCACCTGTGTGCCGGCGGTGACACAGATAAAACTCACCTCCTCCCCCTCAAGGAACTCTTCGATCACCAACCGTTGGCCCGCGGCCCCGAAGCATTGGCGCACCAGGATCTCATCGACCGCCTCCAGCGCATGCGCTCGATCATGGGCTACGATAACCCCTTTTCCGGCAGCGAGGCCATCAGCCTTAATCACCATCGGCACCGGATGTGTCCGAATCCAGTCACGGGCGAGCTGCGCGTCGGTAAAAGAGCGCCAGTCAGCCGTTGGGATTTTGTGGCGCTCAAGAAAGGCTTTGGTGAAACTTTTCGATCCCTCCAGTTGTGCCGGGCCGCTACGTGGACCAAAGCAGGCGAGGCCAGCATCGCTGAAACGATCGACAATGCCATTGACCAGCGGCACCTCGGGCCCAATAATGGTCAGGTCGATCTGTCGTTTCTGCGCAGCGCCAAGCAGAGCACCGATATCATCGGCCGCAACGGCTAGGTTTTCGACACCCGCCTCGCCATCAGTTCCGGCGTTGCCCGGGGCGACATACACGACATCAACCCGCGGCGATGAGGCAAGTTTCCAGGCCAGTGCATGTTCCCGACCACCACCACCGACTACCAGAATTTTCATCTTCAGTGGCGGAAATGGCGCATGCCGGTGAAGACCATTGCCATCCGGTGTTCATTGGCTGCGCCGACCACTTCCTCGTCCCGCTGCGACCCGCCTGGTTGGATCACCGCGCGAATGCCTGCCTGCGCTGCGGCATCGATACCATCACGGAATGGAAAAAACGCGTCTGAGGCCATAACTGATCCAGCGACTTCGAGGTTTTCATCGGCGGCCTTGATTCCGGCTATCCGCGCCGAGTAGACCCGACTCATCTGTCCGGCTCCCACACCAATGGTGCGCTGGTCAACGGCATAGACAATCGCATTGGACTTGACGAACTTGGCAACCGTCCAGGCAAACAGCAGGTCCCGGGTTTCTTGTGCACTGGGTTCACGTTCTGAGACGATCTTGAGATCAGATGCCGTGACCCGACCCAGATCCTGCTGTTGTACCAGCAGTCCACCACCCACTCGCTTGAAATTCTGCTGTGTGAAAGCATCGGCATCGATAGCTTGAACCTGCATTACCCGTACGTTGGGTTTTGTCGCCAGGGCGGCCAGTGCTTCACCCGTAAAAGTTGGCGCGATAATGACTTCAACAAACTGGCGCTCGAGAATCAGCGATGCGGTGGCGCCATCTAGTTTCTGATTAAAGGCGATGATGCCACCGAAGGCTGAAGTGGGGTCGGTGCCATAGGCCGCCTGATAAGCATCCATGCCGGTTGTGGCCACAGCGACGCCACAGGGGTTGGCGTGTTTCACGATCACGCAGGCCGTTTTGGCAAAAGCACTGACGCATTCCAACGCTGCGTCCGCATCTGCCACGTTGTTGAACGAAAGCGACTTGCCTTGCAGCAACTCAGCTGATGCCAGCGTGCCAGGCAGTGGCTGATGCTCCTGATAGAACGCGGCCGACTGGTGTGGGTTTTCACCATAGCGCATGATCTCGCGGCGAGTGAACTGCAGGTTTAGTGTTGCCGGGAAGCTGTGTTCGTCATTCTTTGTCAGGTAGTTGGAGATCATACCGTCATACTGAGCTGTGTGACTGAAGGCTCGGGCCGCCAATCGTTCGCGAGTAGAGCGTGAAACGCCTCCGGTATCTTCGATCTCTGTCGCGACGGTGGCGTAATCAGTGTTGTCTACGATAACAGTGATCGCCGCCTGGTTTTTGGCTGCAGCACGCAACATGGTCGGGCCGCCAATGTCGATATTCTCAATGGCTTCGGCCCGAGTACAATCTGGTCGGGCAATGGTTTGCGCAAAGGGGTAGAGGTTTACGGCGACAAGATCAATTGGCCCGATATCATGGGCGGCCATCTCATCATCATCGATGCCACGACGGCCCAGCAGGCCACCGTGGATGCGCGGGTGTAGCGTCTTTAACCGCCCGCCCATCATCTCTGGAAAACCGGTGTAGTCCGATACTTCTATGACGTCCAGGCCATTGTCCCGGAGCAGCTGAGCGGTGCCACCGGTAGAGAGTATCTCGATACCAAGCGCCGCGAGCCGGCCAGCGAATTCGGCGGCGCCGGTTTTGTCAGACAGGCTGATCAGTGCTCGTTGTACGGATATGCGGTCGTTCTCACTCATGGTGTTTACTCATCATTGCAGTTAAAAAATGTTCCAACCGGCCTGGCTGGACATGTGCTGCACCTGCAAGTGGCCTTGTTTCAGCTCAGCCCATACTGGGCGAGTTTTTTCCGTAGCGTATTGCGGTTAATGCCCAGCATGCGGGCCGCCCGCGACTGGTTGCCCCCGGCCTGGTGCATCACAGCTTCCAGCAAGGGTTTTTCGATCTCGCCAATAACCAGTGGGTACAGGTTTTGCGCCTCTGTCCCTTCGAGGTCGGCAAAATAGACCGCCAGTGACTGGCGTACACACTCACCTAGGGGCTGGGCTCGGACGGGTTTCATATTTCGCGACAGCGATCACGTGAGGTTAAGCTATCAAAAAAAGCCGTAACCAGTGCCTGTTGGACGCTCGGACTTGAGGCACGGTTAAACAACTGGCAAAAAGGGTTATGTGGGCTAAGCCGTGCCGCGTACCACTGGAAGTGCTTGCGGGCGATCCGTACTCCGTAGTCACAGCCGTAGAAACTGTACAGCGCGTCCAGGTGGCCACGCAGCGTATCGTATTTTTCCGCCAGTGGCGGATCACCTGGATCCTGGTTTCGATCCAGAAAACTACTGATACGCCCCAGCAACCAGGGTTGTCCCTGAGCCGCCCGACCGACCATGACTGCATCGGCCCCTGTGGCTTGCAGGACCTGCCGGGCATGCTCAGGGGTATCAATATCACCGTTAGCGATTACCGGGATCGATATTGCTGCCTTGACCTTGGTGATGGTGTCATAGTCGATGGGGCCATGGTATTTGCATTGCCGGCTGCGGCCATGAACGGTCAGTGCCCGAATACCGGCTTGCTCGGCAATACAGGCGATTACCGGGGCATTTCGCGAGACTCTATCCCAGCCGGTTCGTATCTTCAAAGTGACTGGTACATCAACAGACTGAACCACCGCTTCCAGGATCCGTGCCACCAGTGGTTCGTCCCGCATAAGTGCTGAGCCCACCAGTCGCTTACAGACTTTCTTTGTTGGACAACCCATGTTGATATCGATAATCTGGGCGCCACGGGCGACATTTTCCCGCGCTGCGCTAGCCATTTGTAGCGGATCTGCGCCAAGTAATTGCACGCTGATGGGCCCGGTCTCACCATCGTGTGTGGTACGCCGACGGGATTTTTCGGATTGCCGCAGATCGGGAGCCGAGGTCACCATTTCACTAACCGCGAGTGCGGCGCCGTAACGCCGGGCCAGTGTACGATAGGGTTGATCGCTGACTCCGGCCATGGGAGCGGCGAGCACCCTTCCGGATAGTGTCAGATTGCCAATGGTGAGGCTGGCCAAGGGTTGGTTATCGACAGTGGGATCAAGCATTTCAGGAGCGCACCACGCGCGTGCTAAAACCACTTGCCGCAGGGTCCGGTTGGGCCAGTATCAGTGTGACAACGGCGCTACGGTCGCCGCTAATGCGCAAGGGTTCATCAACCACGCTAAATTCACGCGGCAAATAACTTCGCCGGCCCAGCACCTTTCCGGATCGGTCATTCAGCGTGAGTTCGAGTGCAGGATAGCCTTGTGCACTATGGCTCCGGTTCTGCAGGTGGACGCGTACAATCAGGGCCTTCGGTAGGTGCCGATGCAGGTCTATGCTGGTATGAGTTACCACGATGGTCGGGCCTGTTAGTGCTTGGGGTAGTTCACAATCGGTATAGCGGCACAAGGTGTTAAGGGCTGGCCGCGCTGAGGCAACACTGGCGATTTCTTCTAGCAGGCCAAAGCGCACCTGGGTGAAGAGCGCCAGACACGCAATGAATAACCCAGCCAATGGCCAGGCCCACCCGGATCCATCAGCAGACGTATTTGCCTGGCGTGGGGGCGCAGTCAGCGCCTCCGTGGGGTTCGTAGCATTGAGTCTGGGCTCGCTGCGCCCGCCCAACATAACATCGAAGTTCTCCCAAACCAGCGGTTCTGACGTGGCGCTTGGTGCCGGTTGCGTCTCGTCCCCTTCTCGACGCACGCCTGCCTCTGTCACGCGTCGGGACTTAAAGGGCCGCAAATCAGGGGTCAGCGCCACGGTCGAACGTTCAACCGTATCAATCGGTTGAGCAAGCTGCGTCGGATTAGCTATCTGATCGATGAGATTCCAGGCAGCGTTGAAGACTTTGCCACAATCGCTGCAGGCCAGTAGCCCAGAGTCTGATTGCAACTGCTTTGCGGTAACGGCGAGTACCGCATCGCAGTAACTGCAACGGGTTTGTAATGAGGTGTGTGCGGCGGTGGTCATCGGTTGGTTTCAGCCAGCGGTGCGTTGTCCCTGCAGCGCGACCCAGTCATCGCGATGCAAGACTCTGAAATTGTACTGTGTAAATGCCTGCTGCACCTGATCGGCCTGCGCCGGTAGCACCCCGCTGAGAATCAAAGTACCGCCCGGTAACAGATGACGATCGAGTGTCGGTGCCAGGGAAATAAGTGTGCCTGCAAGGATATTGGCAAGCACTATGTCGTAACCTACGTCGTGAGGTAGCTGGTCTACCGACATGACTGACAGGCCATGATTGACTCTGTTGCGTTTTGCATTTTCCTGGGTAGCGGTTAGGGCTCGTGGGTCAAGGTCTACGGCAGTCGCTTGTGCGGCCCCCATGCATAAGGCAGCTACCGCAAGAATGCCTGAGCCACAGCCCCAATCCAGCACCGAGCAGCCCTTCAGTGCTGATTGTTCGAGCAAGGTCAGGCACAGTTGCGTGGTCGGATGTGTGCCGGTTCCGAAAGCGAGTCCCGGGGTTATAACGAGATTTAAAGCGTTGGTATCAGGTGTTGTCTGCCAGGGCGGGCAAACCCACAACTGGTCGCTGATTTTGATGGGCTGAAACTGAGTTCGGCCGCACAACTCCCAGTCCTGGTCGGCAAGTTGATCGATTTGTACTGTGATTTGTTCGCCAATAATCCCAGTTAGCATGGTTGTGCAGGCACCGACATCGATGCTTGGGTCGAATACTCCGGCTACTGTCTGCAAAGCCCAGCGGGGATCCCCAGGTTCGGCTACATCGAACTGTGGCGAGTTGCCAGCGTCTGTTCGGCTCACTGCGATAGCCCCAAATACCTCGAGGGCCTCCTCTACGCAGTCCGCCACATCACAGGCCACCGTGACAGAGATTTGCAGCCAGTAGGCTGCAGTTAGCCCTGTTGCGTTTGCGACGAAACGACTGCTCAACTGGATGACTGGCGTTCTAGGTAATGAATATCCAGCGCCTGTTGTCGGAAGGCAGCATCGTTTACCAGCCGTCTTTGCAGGGTGATATTGGTATCAATGCCGTCGACGACCATTTCTCGCAGTGCCCCACTCATGCGCACAAGAGCCTGCTCACGTGTGTCGCCATAGGCAATCACCTTGGCAATCAGCGAGTCGTAATAGGGCGGGACCCTGTAGTTATTGAAGATGTGAGAGTCGACCCGGATACCGGGCCCACCGGGCTGATGGTACTGGGTGATACGTCCCGGTGAGGGCATAAAGGTATCCGGGTTTTCGGCGTTGATCCGGCATTCCACGGCATGGCCCCGTAGATGGATATCGTCCTGACACACGCTAAGAGGTTGGCCAGCTGCGATCTTGATCTGTTCGCGCACGATATCAATACCGGAAATGGCCTCGGTC
>JAAZZE010000044.1:1932-3783 GCA_014239255.1 Gammaproteobacteria bacterium | reverse complement strand
ACCTGCAAACGGGTATTCATTTCAATAAAGAAGAACTCATTGTGCTCAAATAGAAACTCGAAGGTGCCGGCACCGCGGTAACCGATAAGGCGGCAGGCATTGGCGCACAGCTCCCCCATCTCGTGGCGCATGTCGTCAGTAATTCCTGGCGCTGGAGCTTCCTCCAGCACCTTCTGGTGACGGCGCTGCATCGAGCAATCACGGTCTCCAAGGATGACCACGTTGCCCTGGGTGTCAGCGAGGACCTGAAACTCGACGTGCCGCGGTTTTTCCAGGTAGCGCTCCATATAAACAGTGTCGTTAGCGAACGCCGCCTGGGCTTCACTGCGTGTCAGTTGCCACGCATTCAGCAACGCGGCCTCGGTATGGACCACCCGCATACCTTTGCCACCACCCCCGGCAGTAGCCTTGATGATGATCGGGTAGCCAATCCCAGCGGCGATACGCATGATTGCGTTGGCATCGTCTGGCAGGGGTCCATCGGAGCCGGGTACACAGGGTACGCCAGCCTCGCGCATCACTTTGATTGCCGAGATTTTATCCCCCATCAGGCGGATCGTTTCGGGTGCCGGCCCGACGAAAATAAAGCCGCTTTCCTCTACGTGCTTTGCAAAATCAGCATTTTCAGCCAGAAAGCCATAACCCGGGTGGATAGCACTGGCATCGGTCACTTCAGCCGCTGCAATCACGGCTGGGATGTTGAGGTAGCTCGCCGCTGCAGGTGCCGGCCCGATGCAAACTGACTCCTTGGCGAGACGCACATACTTGGTATCGGCGTCGGCTTCAGAATGCAGCGCCACAGTTTGGATGCCGAGTTCTCCGCAGGCCCGCAGAATCCGCAGTGCGACCTCGCCGCGGTTCGCGATCACCAATTTGTCAATCATGGGCGTTTGCTCAGGCGCTGTCTTCGTCAATAACAAACAGGGCTTCGCCGTATTCGATCGGATCACCGCTATGTTTCAGTATCTTGCGGACCACGCCACTGACTTCGGCTTCCACGTGATTGAATATCTTCATGGCTTCAATCATACACAGCGTATCGCCCACGTTGACGCTGCTCCCAATTTCGACGTAGGGCCTGGATTCAGGATTGGGCGAGGCGTAGAAGGTGCCGACCATAGGTGAGAGCACGGCCCCCGCTTCGTCGGATGTCTCGGTCGGCTCTGTAATTGTTACCCCGGTTTCATCCGGGATGTAAGCCGGTGGAACAGCCGGAAACGGGGCGGGTGTCGCGAAGACTCCTGGCCCGGCAGAACCGGTATAGGGCGTGCTTCCACGGCTGAGTCGGATCGATTCTTCACCTTCGCTGATCTCGATCTCATTGAGTTGAGATTCTTCAAGCATCTCAATCAGTTTCTTTATTTTGCGTATATCCATGGATTGCGTCTTAGGCCTTGGTCCCAGCGAAACCCAGTTGATTCAGTGCCGCATCAATGGCGACCTCGTAGCCGCGCGGACCGAAGCCACAGATAACAGCCTGGGCCAGGTCGGAGAAAAAGGATTGTCGTCGGAACGCTTCGCGGGCATGTGGGTTGGATAGGTGGACTTCGATAAAAGGCAGGCTGACCGCAGCCAGGGCGTCGCGCAGAGCGACGCTGGTGTGGGTAAAAGCTGCGGGGTTGATCACGATGAAGCCCACGCCATCGCCGGAGGCACGCTGAACTCGCTCCACAAGCTCACTCTCGGCGTTGGACTGCATGACCTCAAGCATGGCACCGCGTGAGGTGCAAAGTGAATCGGCCTGCTCGTTAATATCGGCCAGGGTCTGACGCCCGTAAATGCCTGGTTCTCGCTCACCGAGCAAATTAAGGTTCGGTCCGTGTAACAGCAGGATATCGGGCATCAGTCAGT
>JAAZZE010000044.1:0-1922 GCA_014239255.1 Gammaproteobacteria bacterium | reverse complement strand
GATGAGTATTCTCACCATTTTTCCATTTTATGTCCAGATTGGATCATTTATCCCCAATTTCGATGAAATTTGCCTATTTTTCGGCGAAAATAATAACTCGATTATGAGCCCGATAGCGATGACTCAAAGCAGGTCAGCAAACCATCGATTGAGGTCATGTGCTGTCAGTTCGCCTGTCTTTTGGTGCTGCAAGCGCCCCTTGGTGTCGAACAGCAGTGTAAAGGGTAGATTACCCGGACTGCCATAACGGGCCATAAGGGCCAGGCCTTCAGTCTTGGCGATCAGCGAGGTGTAATCCAGGCCCATCTCGTTCTCAAACCGACGGACTGCTTCACTGTCATCGACTGCGATCCCCACCACCGCCAGCACCGGGGCGTGCAGTGCATGGGCACCGATCAGCAGTGGTATCTCAGTACGGCAGGGCGCACACCACGTGGCCCAGAAATTGATGAGCACAACGCGATTGGCCAGTTGTTCTGACGAGAAAATCTGGCCATCACTTCTTGGCAGTGAAAAGGCCACCAACTGAGCGGCCACCGGTTTGGGTGAGCGGCTGCTAAGCCAATGCGAAGCGAAGAGTCCTATTGCAAGCGCCAAGACTCCGCCAAGACCCCAGACCATGATGGTAACCCGGGGCTTCATCGCAAGATTTAGAGCGTCTCTAACAATGCAACAAACGCCTGTGGACCTTTATAGCCGTAAAGTCGTTGGGTAGTATTTTCGTCGCCGTTGGCATTAAAGAACAGTATGGCCGGCGGCCCGAAGACGCCGTAACGCTTCTTTATGGCACTGGTTTTTGGGTCATCGGGATCGGTGACGTCTACCTGCAGCAGACGGTAGTCCGCAAGTGCTGCGGTCACGCTCGGATCACGAAATGTGGACTCCTCCATTCGTATGCAGTCGGTACACCAGTCGGCATAAAAGTCCAGCAGCACTTTGTGGCCTGAGGCGTTGGCTGACTTTAGAGCATTGCCCAGTGTCGACAAGGAATCGACCTGAGTGAAATGGGCAGTGGTTGTCGTGGCTTTGGAATGCAATATGCCCTGGCTTTCGAGCAATTCCAGCGATACGGGTGCGAGGATATTTCGATTGCCGCTAAAGCCGCCGATCATTGCCAATACGCCCCAGACCAGCAGAACCGTTCCTATCCCTTTAAAAAATATCTGCCAGCCCGACGCCTGTTCCGGTAGTGCACGGGTCGCGCCCAGGTAAACCGCAGTGATAATGAACAGCGCCGCCCACAGCAGCAGCACGGGTACGTCTGGCACGGCACCCAGCAGATAGATCGCGACTCCGAGCAGCATGACACCGAATACTTGCTTAACTCGTTCCATCCAAAGACCATTGCGGGGAATGAGATAGCCGGCACCGGCACCGGCCACAATAAGGATTACACCCATACCCAAGGCGAGTGCCGACATCAGCGCCGCGCCCAGCCAGGGGTCACCGTACAAGATGGCGATGCTCAGTACCGAGATCAGCAACGGTGACACGCAGGCCCCAACGATCAGGGCGGAGAGCGCGCCAAGCACAAAGATCATGCTGGCCGAGCCACCCAGGCGTTGACTGCTGGCACTTAGCCGCGACTGCAGCGCCGAGGGCAGTTGAACGTTATACAGGCCGAACATTGACAAAGCCATCAGCGACAAGATCAGGGCGATCGTGCCAATTGCCCAGATATTCTGGAAATAGGCCTGTAACTGGTCTCCTGTCGCTCCGGCCACCGCGCCGATGGCTGCGTAGGTTGCCGTCGTGCCAAGCACGTAAACCACCGATAGTGTGACCCCGCGTAACCGTCCACCACCGGATTGGCCAACCACACTGCCCAGGAGGATCGGAATCAGCGGCAGGACGCATGGGGTAAAACTGAGCAGCAGTCCGGTACCAAAGGCCACGCCTAGATAGCCGGCGAGTGCGCTGCC
>JAAZZE010000043.1 GCA_014239255.1 Gammaproteobacteria bacterium | reverse complement strand
GTGCGTGACGAACCGATGTTGCAGATGCCCGCTGACGATATCGAGGAATAGATCCTCCGCGTTGGCACTGCCGCAACCCTCTGTATGAACCAGAGCAATATAACGGTTAGCCCGGGCTAATACTGGCTCGTTTGCACGTGCTGTGTTTAATTGATTGGCAATCAGTTGGGCAACTTGTCCTGAACATAGACTGGTTGGCATGATCAACCCGACTTTGTCACTGGTAATCCCATAGTCCGATACGTAACCCTGAAACGATAAATGCCTTTGGTTACCGGCTCGCACCGAAACCGGACTGGTACGGGTAGAGGTCGGTTTGGTGTGAGGTTGCCTCAAAGGAGAAGACTGTTGCCAGTTGCGCCATAGTTGCACCTGCGAGTGGCCAGCGAGCTCTCCCTTGCTCTGCTCTCCCGAGGCGACTCGAATGGTGAGTGCAAAGGTTTCCTGACTAAGACTTTCCATGTCCTCTCCATCGTTATAACGACCAGCATTGATATCCATTTCATTAGATAGCATCTCGAAACGGCCGGTGGTCGTTACAAATTTCAAAGTGGGCACGAAGGGGAAATTGGTGATTGATCCATTGCCAGTAATAAACAGGATCGCGTTGCATCCTGAAGCCACTTGTCCGGCAATACTCTCGAGATCGTTGCCTGGACTATCCATAAAATAGTAGCCGGGTTCAGTCATCGGTGCGCCATAGTCAATGACCGCATCCAGTCGAACTTCAGGATCTTTTTTTCTTGCGGCACCAATAGATTTCAAAGCAACGTTGTAAAGGCCCCGGAAGTTATTACCGCCGCTTGGATTGCCCTCGGCACTGGCGCCATGGTTGGCTGCGTACTGTTTAAATTTCTCTATTTTTTGTAAAAATGATTTTGCAGTTCCAAGGTCCTTTACGTTACGCAGTACATAGGATTCTGCACCGATCAGTTCATCGGTTTCGGCAAGATTGGCTTTACCGCCATGGCGGATCACCTCTTTCGCTATGCAGCCGGCCAGCGGATTACCTGAAATTCCAGAAAATGCATCAGAGCCGCCGCACTGCAGTGCCAGAGCGATATTCGCTATAGGCTCCGGTGTTCGGACTTGTTCGCCGACAATGGATATCCATTGGTCAACTTTCTGACTTGCATCGATAAGTGCCTGTTCGCCAGATTGGCTAATTCGGAAGAATTCATGAGGTATGTGACTCAATGGATAATGGTTATCCAGCATGAACTGTTCAAGATCAGTCGCGGTGAAGGTCCCGTTCCCATAATCCACGGCCAGCACTGCAGCCACATTCGGGTGCACCATGAACCCAGCCAGCGTCCGCATCACTAGTGACCAATTATTCGGGCGAGTGCTACCGTCCCCCTCGGTATGGGTTACGGCAACAACCCCATCGATATTTTTTCCAAGTTTCCGATTTGAATATGCTGACTCTACTTGACGAGCAAACGCTGCAGATTGGACAGTTAACGCAAGAATCACAATGAAGTTACGGGTGCCAACACCTCGTTGCCCTGGACGCCGATATCCAAGAAACGTCCCCACCTCAGTGGTGGGCGCGACCTGCGTTCCTGGCGAAAATGTGCCTTCATTGATCTGATGTTCCAGCATGACATCCACAAAGTTAGCCTCGCGCGGCAGTTCAAAATCGATATCTCGCTGCCCCAAGGCAGTGAGTATTTTCTGGTTGCATACATACTCACCAGGATCAAGAGATCGGATCGCCGTTCCAAAAGGTAATCCCCACGATAGCAGCGGTTCATCAGCTTTTATTGGGGTCAGAACAAATCGATGTCCCTCCAGTATGGTGTGATGAGTGGTGATTTGTCCGTGTTGGGTTTCGATGATGGCGCCATGGTTTATCCGTCGCGTGGCAATGGCTACGTTGTCGCCAGGGTCGGCTAACCGGGCGATCTCGTTAAATTGAAACTTGATCATAGGCTCAGGGTATTGTCAGACCGTGTCTTGGTCAAATTGCTGTGAGACTGCCAGGATACTGCGAAGTGGATGGAGTCGGTTCTGCCGGTTTGTGTTCTGCCAACACAAGGCGCGTTGGGTTCGTGTACCAGATAATGAATCATCCGTGGGTGGCCCGATCGACAGTCATACTAAAGATGAATATCCAGATTCTTCGCAGTAAGGACGATTTGTTGCCAGGTGACATCGTCGAGTGGTATCCCGTTTTTGCGTCGATCATTTTCGCTCGCCTGCTCCGGATCACCTGGCAATTGGACAGGATGATTAGGGTCGGCTGGGATCGATTGGCTGACCCAGTCCGCGAATCGACTTATTTCTGAATCTACACGCTCTTGGTCAGCAAAGACGCTAGGGTCCATCAGGATAGATAACATGCCGTTTGTTAATGCCGTAACTCCTGGGCGGGCACAGCCACCACCGGCAATCGCTCCGGCCAGAAAATCAGTCATGATCGCAAGACCAGAGCCTTTGTGCCCTCCCATTGGCATCAGTGTTCCCGGTGGTTCGGCATATAGGTCTGCCGGATTACAGGTTGGTTTTCCGGTGGCATCAAGCAACGAATTGGCAGGAAGTTCCACGCCTTTGTTACGGGCCACTCTGACCTTACCCTCGGCAAGTGCAGAGGTCGCAGCATCAAAAATAATCGGACTCCCGTTATTAACAGGCATGCCGATTGAAATAGGGTTGGTTGCATAGCGCGCATTGATCCCACCAAAAGGAGCGACCATCATCCCCGCGCCCGAAGTATTAACAAAATGAAGCGATACTTGTCCTGCCATCGCGGCTTTCTCCGACCAATCTCCAATTCGACCCAGATGGCCGACATTTCCAACGCCGACCATAGCAAGCCCAGAGGTGACAGCTTTCTGGATGCCTTGGCTGATTACCTGATCGCCGATAGTCTGGCCAAACCCCTTGTTGCCTTCAAACAGCGAGATCGTATCGTTTTCAAAAATAACAGTGGCGGTCTGATTGGGCACTACATCGCCCTGACGCCAGGAGTCGATATACTGTGGGATTCGAATAACACCGTGGGAATCGTGGCCTGTCAAATTCGCCCGCACCAGAAGTCGGCTGATATTTTCCGCTTCGGTGTCGTTGCATCCAATCGCGCTGAAGATTTCTTTCGAAACGCCTTCCAGTTCCGTGACTATTATTTTCATGATATTCCTGTGGGAGAATGTTTAGGGCGTTGACGGTGAATAGATCAGTGCCGCCAAGCGAAAGTGACCAAGTGAAAGTGAATAGTGATGTACGTACATAAACTATTTTTCTGTACAGAGCAAGAAGATTAACCCAAACCGGAAATGGAGAAACCCTGATGATTGGAAACCCAGTTAGCCTGATCGTGCGCAAGCATTTCAAAAGACCAGACATTGAGAAACTGAAAATGCTTCAGGGCGTTCCAACAGGCTTTGTCGTTGACGCCCAAAATGGGACTGGGGCGCTGGATCGAAAAATAAAGCCAGTTGATCCTGAAATGAAGTTTGCAGGTCCTGCTATGACAGCAGACGCAGAACCTCGTGATTATCTCCCCGTGCAGCCTGCGATTGCGTTGGCTAAGCCTGGAGATGTCCTGGTGATTGCAACGGGGGGATATGAAGGTGCCGCGGTCATCGGTGACAATGTCGCTATGATGGCAAAGAATCAGGGCCTTGCGGCAATCGTAACCGATGGTTTGGTGCGCGATATCGAAGGGGTTTTAGCCGCGGGTATTCCCGTATTTTGCTGTGGGGTGTCCCCGAACTCTCCCTATGCGCGTGGTCCTGGTCGAGTCGGCCTGCCGATCGCAATATCACGATCAGTCATACAGCCTGGAGATGTCATTATTGGCGATAGAGACGGGGTAGTAGTTATCTCTCGAGATGAGATCGACGCAGTGATTGAGAGCCTTAAGAGCGTTAGGGAAAAAGAGATCGAACTTGAATCTAAGGTCAAAGCAGGGCTTTGTTACGCGCCTTGGGTGGACGATTACCTGCAATCTGCTGAGACACGATACCTAGACTGAACCTTTGCAGTCCAAAATCAGGTGACAAACAATCGCCAGTGAGTCATCGACCTTGAACTTCGACATAGTCAGATCATTGGGTAAACAAAAGCACACTCAATTGTTTGACCCCACGAGCACGTCTATGAGAAATTGATTCGGCAGTGTTCGAGTTTGGCCTGGAATTTTGAGTTGTTAACCACTTCAGGATCGACCAGAACGGACGGCGCCACCCCGCGTTTGATCGAAAATACATGCTCGAGATCCTGAGCACCGATGCCTGCGAAACACTGGTCGGTCCAGCACAGGGCGTGCGGCGACAATATGACATTATCCAGGGTCAGCAAGGGATCGTCAGCCTCGGGGGGTTCTGGCTCGAAGACATCCAATCCCGCACCGGCAATGATCCCGTTTTTTAGGGCCTCAACTAAAGCGTGCTGATCGACGACTGGCCCGCGTGAGGTGTTGATCAGAAATGCTGTTGATTTCATCAGGTTGAGTCTGGATGCATTGACGAGGTGTCGAGTGTCGGCAGACAGCGGAACACTCACCGACAGGAAGTCACTTTCACGAAACACCGTATCAAGATCAGTGAGTTCGACGTTGATGGCCCGGGCGCTTCGCGGATCAATGTAGGGGTCATGGGCGATTAAACGCATGTCAAGCGGCGCGCAGATGCGAGCCAGTTCGGCACCGATATTACCAAGGCCAACCACCCCCAGTGTTCTGCCGACCAGGCCTTTGCCCATATGATCCGAACGCCGGGCAAAACTTTCTGGACCCCCGCGGACCAGCGCGTCTTTAGCTATGAGCTTTCCAGCCAGGGCCAGGATGTAGGTCAGGATGGCTATGGCGACCGGTCGCCTGACCCCATCGGGCGTGATACCCACGGCAATACCCGCTGCCGTGCAGGCCGGCACGTCGACAGTGTCATAACCAACGCCAAACCGCGTAACCAGGGCCAGTCGGCCGCTGCGGGGAATGCTGTCGGCGTCGAATTTCTCGAGCAATAACACCAGAGCATCGAAATCTTCAAGGGATTCCCCGGTCATGCGACCATCCACACCTGGCACGTAGGCAAATTCGATATCTGGATCGCCGACGAGCGGCGCCAGATCGAACATTGGAAATACCGGTTCACCATCGCCGGTCTGGAACGTCCCTGAAAGGGCGACACGGAACACCTTGGGCTTGATCATGATTTCCCCCTGCCTTTGCTGCCCTTACAGCCCTTACGCAACTGGCCAATGCCGTCACTCAGGGTTTGCTGGTAGGCCAGAACGTCTGTCTGGTAGCAGATCACATCGTAGCCTTTGCGAAAACATCTGATGCCTTGTTCGGCGGTGACCACGAGAAAGCCCAGCGCTTTGCCATGGCGCCGCGCCGCGCGCCTGATCCGTTGCTCCGCCTTGGTAAAGTCTGGGTGATCAAACTGACCCGGAATGCCCAGAGCAGCACTGAGATCAAAATGTCCTATCCAGATGCAATCGACACCCGGTACGGCAGCAATCGTATCGACGTTCTCAAGGCCTTCCACCGTTTCAATGAGGGCGGTCATCGCAATTCTACGGTTGGCCGCCCCCAGCGCTGCAGCAGGGGTTTTTGGTGCGTAGCCGTCGTGGGCAATGCCCAGTGCGATGCCACGGTGCCCGCGAGGCGGGTAGCACATGTGCTGGATGATCTCACGAGCTTCTTCAGCCGAGGCGACCATTGGCAGTATCAGGCCATCGGCGCCCACATCAAGCACCCGAGCGATATGCTGATAGTTTTTGGATGGCGGTCGAACCAGTGCAGGCAGGTCGGCAGCCCTCAAACTGGTGATCAGTCGCTTGAGCTCGGAGATTCCAAATCCGGAATGCTCCATATCCACAAAAACAAAATCGAGTTCAGCGATTTTAAGAATCTGGCCGATGCCAGGTGTAGAAAACTCGAACAATAAGTGGCCGGCTTTGAGTTTGTCATTAGCGAACAATCGCTTCAGGTTGCTTCTGGCCATGGGGTTGTTCTCCTTTGAGGTTGAAGGATGAGCGCGATCGTTAAAATTGCACAGAACATTAGACTAACGCACCTGGTTGGATATAAGGATAGCAGTAGCCAGTAGCCAGGTTCACGCGCCCTGCGGGACAGGCCTTGGCTAAACTGCTCGCGCTTCGGGGCCCCTCAGGCGACCTTCGATATGGCACAACTTGTCATTACAGTCGATCCAGGGTCACAATCATCGAAATGGCGACTCGGGTAACCGAGGCGAGGAATATGTTCCTGGGCTGGATGTGACACACCAAACTGGGAGATTGGGGAAGCGGAGACACAGATGACAGCACACACTGCACTGGACGAGACCCAACGCTGTCTCGGTAATATTGAGCGTTTCGATGGACAGGTAAATGCCTTTATTTCAGTGCTTTCAGAGACCGCACTGGAAGAGGCGCGTACCATTGATATAGCCTTGCAACACGGTGAAGGACAAGGGCTCCTGGCCGGTGTCCCGATCTCAGTCAAGGACTGCATTGATGTGGCGGGAGTTAAATGTACCAACGGCAGTCGGTTTTTCCAGGATCATATGCCGCGAAACGACGCGTTGGTTGTGCAACGATTACGCGGGGCCGGGGCGGTGATTATTGGTAAGACCAATCTGCACGAATTTGCCTATGGATCGACGACCCAGAACCCTCACTACGGCCTGACTCGAAATCCGTGGGATCTGGCATGTATTCCCAGTGGTTCCAGCGGCGGTGCAGCCGCTTCACTGGCGGCCGAGATGTGTGTGGGCGCCGTTGGCTCAGACACCGGCGGCTCGGTGCGCACTCCGGCTGCGATCAACGGCGTCTGCGGGCTGCGACCATCCATGGGTGCGATTCCAATGACAGGGAGTTTTACCCGGATCTGTCCTGCAATCGATACGGTCGGGCCACTTGGACGCTCGGTGGACATTGTGGCCCGGATGTTCGCTGTTATGGCTGGTTACGATGACGAGGATCTCTACTCGGTTCGCCATAATTGGGATGATGTCCTCAGTCAGATGACTCATGACATCGCAGGTTTGCGCATCGGTGTGCCTCGTCGATTTTTTTTCGAGGATCTCGCACCGGGAATCGGTGAAGCGGTCGAACAGGCGGCAACGCAGTTGGCTGCGCTAGGGGCCGTGCTGACTGAGATCGAGCTGGATGGTGCCGAGAGTGCTCAACACAAAGTGATGCCGATGGTCTGGGCTGATGCCTACGAGTACCATCGTGACCGCGCTGAGGATTCCCCGGAACTATTCGGTCAGGATGTGTTGGATCGAATCCTGTTGGGTCGGGATATCTCGGGTAGGGACTACGCAGCCGCGTTGCGCGCCCGGGAAGACTGGAACAGGATCATCGATCGAGCTTTGCAGGCAGTCGACGTGATTCTGACGCCAACTACACCCCTGGCAGCACCACTGATCACCTCGAGCGGTGATATGCTGGCGACCACCCACCAACTGACACGCTTTACTTACCTGTTTTCCTGGGCTGGCCTGCCCGGTTTGTCAGTCCCATGTGGTTTTACCGACAGTGGGTTGCCCATTGGCATGTTGTTAAATGGCCGGCCCTATGACGAGGGCCTGCTGTTCAGGATGGGATCGGCTTATCAGGCTGAGACGACCTGGCACCAGCGCCGGCCCCGATTGTTGTCCAAAGGTGCCTGAGCAGCGGGTTACTCGAAGCGAACTAAAGGCGCCAGGAACACAGCAGGAGAGTTGGCCTTACTGCTGGCACCGGACTGATAGTGGTTCGCGTGGGATACGCGTTATTCCAGCGTGCCTGTGATT
This sequence comes from Gammaproteobacteria bacterium, assembly GCA_014239255.1. GTDB lineage: Bacteria > Pseudomonadota > Gammaproteobacteria > Arenicellales > UBA868 > UBA868. The sequence goes on along the minus strand of JAAZZE010000043.1, from coordinate 12,157 downwards.
GCAGATTGTTGAGATGACGGTTAACGAAACAGACTCAAATTGGAGAAACCCCACGGATGAAAGACAATAAACGCCGCCGCAGTGCCGAATGGTTTGGTAAGGCCGACAAGGATGGATTCAATCATCGCAGTTGGATGAAGAATCAGGGCATTCCCGATGACCAGTTCGATGGCCGGCCAGTAATCGGGATCTGCAACACCTGGTCGGAACTGACTCCTTGTAACGCGCATTTTCGAGAACTGGCCGAGCGGGTGAAGCGTGGGGTTTTCGAGGCGGGCGGTTTTCCACTTGAGTTTCCAGTCACGTCGACTGGCGAAACCTTGATGCGGCCGACAGCGATGTTGTTCCGCAATCTGGTCAGCATGGATGTCGAAGAATCGATCCGAGCCAATCCGATCGATGGAGTGGTGCTCCTGGTGGGCTGTGACAAGACGACACCGGCTCTTCTTATGGGTGCTGCGAGTTGCGATATCCCCACATTGGCTTTGTCGGGCGGTCCGATGCTGAATGGCGTCTACCGGGGCGAACGGATTGGTTCCGGCACCCACGTCTGGAAATTTGACGCCATGGTCAAAGCGGGCGAGATCACGCTTGATGACTTTCTTGGAGCCGAGGCGTGCAATGCCCGCTCGCCTGGGCATTGTATGACGATGGGTACTGCGTCGACGATGGCAAGTATGGTCGAAGCGTTGGGCATCGGACTGCCCACCAACGCAGCCATTCCTGCAGTAGATTCAAGGCGTAAAACCCTGGCTCAGATCGTTGGCCGGCGAATTGTAGAGATGGTTGAGAGCGACTTGAAAATGTCAAAAATATTGACCCGGCAAGCATTTGAAAACGCGATTCGTGTCAACGCGGCAATCGGCGGCTCTACAAATGCGGTGATTCATCTTATGGCTATCGCTGGGCGAATGGGTATTGATCTGTCACTGGAGGATTGGGATTCGCTTGGGAAAGATATCCCCTGTCTGGTCAATTTGATGCCATCAGGTGAATACCTCATGGAGGACTTCTATTATGCCGGCGGACTTCCCGTCGTTCTTAAGGAACTTGGTGCCCACGGTTGCCTGCACAAAGATGCGCTGACCGTCAATGGCGAAACCATCTGGAACAATGTGCGCGATGCCGAATGTTATGACCGCAAAGTTATTTTTCCGTTTAAGGATCCGTTCAAGCCTGTTGGTGGTATTGCGGTTCTACGGGGCAACCTGGCACCCGGTGGATCGGTAATCAAGCCGTCCGCGGCATCTCCGGAACTGATGCAGCACCGCGGAAGAGCTGTGGTATTCGAGACCATAGAAGACTACAAGGCCCGCATCGATGACCCCGATCTGGATATCGATGAGACCTGCGTGATGGTGCTCAAAAATTGCGGACCCAAGGGATACCCAGGTATGGCAGAGGTGGGCAACATGGCTTTACCTACCAAGGTGCTGAAAAAAGGTATTACCGATATGGTGCGCATCTCTGATGCCCGCATGAGTGGTACAGCCTATGGCACAGTGGTGCTCCACGTTGCTCCGGAAGCCGCCGCTGGAGGGCCCTTAGCGCTGGTTGAAAACGGGGACATCATCGAAATCGACGTGACCAAGCGCTCCATTCATGTCGACATTTCCCAAGCAGAATTGGAGACTCGAAAAGCTCGCTGGGTACTACCAGACGCGGGGCCAGAAAGAGGCTATGTTCACCTGTATGTTGAGCACGTCAATCAGGCTGACACGGGTTGCGATCTAGACTTTCTGGTTGGTAAGAGTGGCGCAGCTGTGCCTCGGGAGAATCACTAGATGCTGAGTGACAGTCCAAAAATCAGGCATCGGTCAATTTAGACACCCAGGGTCACGCGCCGAACTGAGTATCCGATGCCCAGGGTGGCCAGTCAAATCGACCAGTGACCTCATTAAAGGGCCGATGGTGTTATACCAGCTGTAGTCCAGGTCGTGGTCTGGGCCGACTGGTCTACTTGATGTGCGGTGTTGCTAGTGGCTGACAGTCAGGCGTTGGAGTACAGCCTCATCAATTTCGACGCCGAGGCCTGCCCCAGCTGGCACCGCCAGGTATCCGTTCTCTAGGCGAAATGGCTGTTGCAGAAGGTCGTCTCGAATAGGGTTGGGTGTGCGATCGAATTCGATCATGGGTTCGTTTTGCAAAGCAACCGGATGTGCCGTGTGTGGGCAAGGCGGGGCTGTGGCAATGGCTTGCAATGCAGCAGCGACCGCAATGCCTGAGCCCCAGACATGCGGCAGAACCGGCTTGCTGAGCGTGGTTGCCAGGGCAGAGATCTTCTGCCACTCGGTGAATCCGCCTGCACAACAAAGGTCCAGTTGCACAATGTCCACACAATCCTCGATCAGGTCGCGAAATCCGTATCGCGTAAATTCGCACTCGCCTCCTGCAATCGGAATGTTGAGCGAGCGGCGCACTTGTTGGTACCCGGCATGGTCTTCTGGCGTTACCGGCTCCTCGAACCACAGAATCTCGTTGCTTTCGACTCGCCGACCCATTCGCGTTGCAGAAGTGGCGTTGTAGGCGTGATTGGCATCAATCATTAATGGGAAATCTGGGCCAAAGACTTCCCGAACCAGATCGACTCGCTGGCCATCGATCTCAATCGGCAACAGCCCGATTTTTATTTTGACTGCGCGAAGGCCCGATTCTTTCAGTTGTTGGGCTTCGCTCTCCAGAGCCGCCAGCATTTTTGGCGTGTCAGCAAAGAAATCCGGGTAGTAACATCCGGTACCGTAAGCCTTCACCTGATTGCGGAATGCCCCGCCCAGCAGAGCGTGCACGGGTCGGCCAAGAGACTTGCCCATGATGTCCCACAGGGCAATATCGATAGCACTGAGCGCCTCAATGTAAGTGCCTTTTTGTCCAAAATCTCGGCTGAAGGCATAAAGCTCTTCAAATGTCCGGTTGGGTGTATCGGCAGGGGTATTGATGAGCCTCGGGGCCAGAACATCATTGATGCAACACGCAACCGGTTCAGGAGGGCCATATTGACCACCTTCTCCCCATCCCACAATTCCGTCATCGGTACATATACGAACCAGCAGGCTATTGCGGTCTGTGAACCGGGCCTGGGAAGAGTAGAAAGGTTTATCGAGCGGGCTTCGCAGAATATAAGTTTGAATTGTCTTAATCTTCAAAAAAGAACTCCCAGTGGTGAATTGTGCCGACTCCTTAGGATTTAGCTGTTTTTTGGGAGCAGCCCATTGGCGATCGCACTTTCGAAATGGGCCATGGTTTTTGCGACACCTTCTTTAAGTGGCGTGTAAGGGATCTCACCGAGCAAGTCATGCAATTCGGCGTCGGTCGCGCCATGCGGAAACGGTAATGGGGTTTCTTCGTGAGTGACTTGTGCTGCGGGCAGCACCGCCTGAATTGCGGCAACCACTTCACTCATCTGCGCCACAGAGCCCGCTAAGTTGAATACATCGGCACCTTGCTTTGGCGTTCTGGCTGCCTGTATAAATATTTTCGCCACATCATCAACGTATTGAAATCCATTGTAACCACCAAAGCTGATGCGGTAATTCTCCTTTCGTACTGCGGCGAGCATCGCCTGGGTAGGGGTCGATGTCACACCTTGGTCACGCCCTGGCCCGTAGACGGTATAAGGACGAAGGCCGATGCTGGCGATCTGGTTATCCTGCCAGTACACCCTTGCGGTACCTTCGTTAGCCTGCTTGTAGACGCCATAATGTGTTTGTGGATGTAGCACCGCATCATGTTGCAAGAGTTCAGTTGAATAAAATTCACTGCTACCAAAGACCGCTATGCTGCTGGCATAGACCAACTGGCCGATACCGGCTTCCTTGGCGGCTTCAAACAGATTTGCGGTGCCCACGACATTGACTGCAGCACCGAGCGGTGGGTCTGCCTTGCAAAAAGGAACCTGAAGGGCGCCCAGGTGAATGATATGGGTCGCACCGGATTGCGTTACTGATCGTTTGACAGTATCGGTATCAGTAACATCCCCTTTGATAAAATTTACAGCATTGAGCTCTTGTTGGGTCATGATCAGCTCGAGTCGATGCCGATTCGAGCTGAGGTCAAATACAGTAACATGGGTGTTTGATTGCACCAGGTTCCGCACGACCCAGGCGCCAATACAACCCATGGCACCCGTGACAAAAAAGTGTTCATTACTCATCAAAATTCCTCGTTAGTTATCGGTTCAGTACACCGTTGGTTTGTATAGCGTTCGCAATATTCCAATGGGAGATACTCCTTGTTTACGACGTCGGTTGCAACCGACGCAGGTGCCAAAATTTAAAGCCGGTGTGTCATCTAGCCCAAATTCCTGACAATTTTGTATCGGGAATGTATAGTGCGACTCTACCAGTATCGCTCAACGACAAAGGTTTACCCACCGCTGGAGCTGTGTTGTTCTGACCGGCAACAGATTGTCTGTCGATGATGTCTTTCGTCGGAGCGATCTGGTTCAATCCACCCATTTTGAGTTGGTGATGACAAACCCGGTTTTCCTGGTATCTGTCAGGAGATGCGGTTTGTGACAACCCACGAGTCAGGCAATAGTGAGAATGTAAGAGTGAATCATCAATCGAACTGGTTTTATGGTTGGACCGTTGTGGCGGTTTGTACGGTGACCATGACGCTGGGTTATGGTGTGCGCCATTCCTTTGCAGTTTTCTTCACACCGATACTTGACCAGTTTGGGTGGAGCAGAGGCAGTACCGCGATAATGTTGTCCATTCACCTATTGGTCTATGGCAGTGTTGCGCCATTCACCGGGGCGCTGAGCGATCGTTGGCGGCCCAAGCGAATGATTTTACTCGGCGCCGGCGTCACCGCCTTGGCAACGGCCGCTTGTGGCTTGGCCTCCGAGTTGTGGCACTTCTACATTATCTTTGGGGTTGTCACGCCCATTGGCCTGGCGCTTATCGGGGCTCCCATAATCAATCCGACAATTACCAACTGGTTCTACAAGTACCGGGGAATAGCCTTTAGTTTGGCGCAGATGGGCGGTGGACTGAGTTTTCTCTTTGCCATTTATGCGGAAACCATGATCGCGGCTTTTGGCTGGAGGACGGCCTATTTTGTACTGGGTCTGACGTTGTTGGTGATACTGGTGCCGCTGTTTCTTCGTTTCTATGTATACCATCCCAGAGAAAGGAATTTGGAGCCGCTGGGCATCAAGAATGGAAAGTTAGAAAAAGAAGATGCTGCGACGGGAGAAGTGGACCAAGGCGGCTGGACCCTAAAACAAGCAAGTCGCACTTATCAGTTGTGGCTGCTGGTTCTGTCACAGACGTTGTTCTGGGGTGTGGGTTGCTACATGTTGCTTGCACATCAGGTTAAGTTTGCTCAAGACGTGGGCTACAGCGCTGGTTTTGCAGCAGCGACTTTTGGCCTGTTCGGTATTTCAATGGTGATTGGACAATTGAGCGCGTCGATTTCCGACAAGATTGGAAGGGAGACAGTATTGGTTTCGGGTTGCGCCCTTGCTATTGGATCAGTGTTTGTCTTGACCTTGGTGAAGGATGCTTCGCAATCTTGGATGTTATACACATATGCAATCGGATTTGGATTGGGCGCTGGGCTTCAGGCGCCCACGGTTTTTGTGGGTGCATCGGATATTTTTTCCGGCCGTCACTTTGGTGCAATCAATGGGTTAATCCTGGGTGGTATGGGGATCGGCGGTGCAGCCGGCCCGTGGATTGGCGGATACATTCATGATCTTTTTGGCAGTTACCGATATGCCTTTGGTCTGTCTATGTTGTGTTTTGCACTATCGGCAACTGCTTTTGTGATCGCCGCACCAAGGCGCGCACTGCCGCCGCCGGGTTATCTGAGAGCGGTGCCGGCAAAAGAATAAAATGGCTGTTGTGGCTAAGATTTAGGTGCTGTCTACCACTTGTTGCTGTTGCAGACCGAGACCCTCGACACTGAGTCTCACGACATCTCCAGGTTGCAGATAAACAGGCGGCTTCATGCCGTGACCAACACCCGGTGGTGTACCAGTGGCTATGATATCTCCCGCTTGCAGGCTCATGCACTGACTAAGATAGGAAATGATCTGACTGACTGGAAAGATCATCGTGCGGGTATTGCCATCCTGATGGCGCTTATCATTAACTTCTAACCACATATCCAGATTTTGCGGGTCAGGGACTTCGTCGCGCGTGACCAGCCAAGGTCCGATCGGACCGTAGGTATCACCTGATTTCCCTTTAATCCATTGGCCGCCTTGTTCCAGTTGCCATTGCCGTTCAGAGACGTCATTGACCACACAATACCCGGCCACATGATCCAGTGCGTTCTCCTGGGATACATATTTGGTGTGCGCCCCAATAACAATGCCAAGTTCTACTTCCCAGTCGGTTTTGACGGATCCTCGAATTAATTCGATGTTGTCGTTGGGTCCCGAGATAGCACTGGTGGTTTTCATAAACACGATAGGCTCGGTTGGAATAGGCATTCCGGATTCCTTGGCGTGATCGGTGTAGTTAAGGCCAATACAGACAAATTTACCGACTTGACCGACACACGGTCCAAGACGGGGACTGCCTTCAACGCGGGGCAGGTTGCTTGGATCTATCGACGCAATTCGTTCAAGTTCACCCGCTTCCACGGTCGCAGGCGAAATGTCGTCTACTATGGATGACAAATCTCGAATGCCGCCTTGGTCATCGAGTATGCCAGGCTTCTCCGCATTGACTTCTCCATATCGCACTAATCTCATAATGGCTCCCTCGCCGTTTATTCAGATGAAAACGCAGTGGTGGTCCCTTGAAAAAATTCGCGGTAACCGTGAGTTCCATACACCGGTGCTATTGTATGCAATTGCGTCGTCAGCGGCGACTGAAACCGGTTAGGTTGGTTGGTAACGACCAAGAAATTCCATTGGACGTGCAACCGGTGTAGCGTAGAATGCCGATGCACAGAAAATCTGGATTGTGGGTGCTCCAAAGAAGTTGCATTCCAAGGTGCTGTGGGCACTTGGTGACAGGAGAGCACAATCTTTTATTGATACAGGATAAAGCATAAGAAGATGAGTATGGAACTTGCGAATAAAGTAGCCCTGGTGACAGGAGGCTCCCGTGGAATCGGCCGGGCAGCCAGCATTTCCCTTGGGCAGGCCGGAGCGAAGATTGCTGTGAACTATATGCACGATGACGCTGCGGCGAAGGCGACATTGTCTGAGATCAAAGAGGTTGGCGGCGACGGTGCAATCTACCAGGCAGACGTGGCAGACGAGCCAGCTGTTCAGGGAATGATCAAGGACATTGAGCAGGCACTTGGTCCGATAGACATACTGGTCACTAGTGCAGGCATCATGAGTGCCCAGCATCACAGCAAAATAACGCTTGAAAATTACCGCGAGATTATGACCACCAATGTTGATGGAACCTTTATCCCCATCATGGCGGTTAAAGATGGCATGATCGCTCGAGGTGGTGGATCAATTGTTTGTATTGCGTCGGTTGCCGGAATGCGGGCGCGACCAACGATGATCCCATACAGTATCTCAAAAGCTGCTGTGATCGGATTGACACGTAGTTTCGCCGCTGCTTTGGGACCACAGGTCCGGGTTAACGGTGTGGCGCCAGGGCTTATTCAAACAGATATGACTAAGGATATGCAGTCCTCTGCAATAGAGGCGATGAAAGAAGAGGCGTTTCTTAAGAGGCTGGGTGTGCCTGAAGATATTGCCCAGGCGATCCTGTTTCTGGCTTCTGATCATGCCAGTTTTGTTTCTGGACAGACATTTGTCGTTGACGGCGGACGGGTGACGATTCCCTGAATGTTGGTTGATTTTTAGTTAGTTGAGTACCTTTCGTCACCATACGATTGCCGCATTGCCGCTGCAGGCGGTTCTCATCAGCATTGTGATACACGCCTTGTGGGGCGGTAACCCCGTGGCCGCTAAATTCGGTCTGCTTGTTTTCCCTCCCATGTGGAGTGCTTTCATTCGCTTCGTTATCGGTATTGTTTGTATCGTTGGCTGGGCCGCAGTTCGTGGAATACCCATGTGGCCGAAGCCCGGGGAGTGGCGCTTGTTAATCATGCTTGGGATTCTATTTGTCCTTCAGATTGGCGCCATGTATATCGGATTTGACCTCACCCAGGGTTCCATCGCAGTAATTTTGATCTCTACCAATCCGTTCTTTGCAGCCCTCGCGGCGCATTTCATGATCGTCGGTGACCATTTAAGCGCTCGTAAAGTTATAGGACTCATCGTCGCGTTCGCTGGCATTGTCGTGGTGTTGCTGGGCGGCTTTACCTTTGAAAACTTGAACCGCGTTGGCTTGGGTGGTGTCGTAGTGCTCTTGAGTGCAGTTTTGTTAGGGCTGCGGCTGGTATGCATGGCCAAGGTGCAGCAGAAGATTTCTGGTGTTCGTGTAGTGCTCTGGCAGATGATTCTTTCGTTACCACTGTTTGCAATCGCTGGAGCCACGCTGGAAACCATTCGCTGGGAGAACCTCGCTTTTGCGCCAATTGCCGGGATGCTTTACCAGGGCGTTGTGATCGCCGGCGTGGGGATGATGGTGATTTCCTACCTATTAAGCCGATACACAGCAAGCGTTATTGCCAGTTTCAACTTTATCTCTCCAGTTTCAGGTGTATTGCTCAGTGCCGTTTTTCTGGGGGATCAAATAACCCCTGTTATTATTTGGGGCGTGGCACTCGTCGGCGTGGGACTTTACTTTGTCTCACGGCCCAAAGTAGTTTGAACGACACGGTACAGGGCTGGGGTATTGGCGGTGTTAATATCTGGCCAGACCCCAGATACTAAACAATCAGACAACAATTCAGGCAAGGAGGTTGCGATGGCGATTGAAACTCGTTATTTGTTCACAGCGAGCATGGATGTGGATCCGGATAAGGAGGATCTTTTCAACGAGGTATACGATACGGAGCATGTACCGAATCTGTGTCAAGTACCGGGATTGTTGTCAGTCACTCGATTGGTGAATGAGCCGTTTACCATGGCGATTGGGGGTGAGCTACGGTCAGTTGTGCCGGGAAGTGAGCCTCGGTACAGCGCGATCTATGAGATTGAAAGTCCGGATGTGATTGCCAGCCCGGAATGGGCGACGGCCGTGGAGAAGGGCCGCTGGCCAACAGAGGTGCGCCCCTTTACACATAACCGCCACCATCGCTTACAGAAGGTGACAAAAGCGGCCGAGTAGAAGGGTGGGCGCTGGAGACGCAGGCTTCAGGCCTTGACCTGCTTAGACAACGCTGGCCCCCCCATCCATTGGCAGAATAGCCCCGGTCACCTGGCGCGATTCGTCTGAAGCGAGATATACAGCCAGTGGTGCGGCGTCTTCTGGTTCGCTGGGACCGAGCGGTGTTTTCAGGCGTATTGGGTCATCATCGCTGAGTAGTCCACGTACCCGGTCAGTCAGGACGACCCCTGGCGAGATCGCGTTGACCCGGATACGGGCGTGTGCCCATTGCAAGGCGAGCGCCCGGGTCAAAGTGACGATACCGCCTTTTGCTGCAGTGTACGCATCTGCGCCCGATGTCCCTATCAGTGCCCGAATAGAGGCGCTATTGATAATGGCGCCACCACCGGCTTCGACGAGGTGCGGAATTCCGTAGCGGCAACCCAGCACAGCGCCAAAGAGGTTCAGCCGGATCGCGTGCCAGAATTCGTCCAACTCAATCTCGGTGATCAGTCCGTCATTTCCGGTGGCACCGCCGGCGTTGTTATAAATTACATCCAAGCCGCCAAAAGCTGTGGCTGCCTGCTGAAAAGCGGTTTGCATGGCCTCGGGATCGCCTACGTCGACATGAATAGACAGCGCCTCCCCTCCCATATCAAGGATTTCCTCAGCCAGTTGGTTATTCTCCTCAGCCTTGATGTCACAGAGCGTCAGTCGGGCGCCCTCTTTGGCAAATAACCGGGCCGTGGCTCGGCCGATCCCGCTCGCGGATCCTGTGATGAGCGCTCGCTTTCCATCCAGTCGTCCCATGGCACAACTCACTGGTAAAAGAAAAAAGTATAGCAAAGTCGAGCAAGTGTCCCGGGCCGATTAGAATGGTGGTTGGATCATCGTTAACCAGGAATAACAAATGTCGGATTTCCAAATTTTAGCGACCAATCACACCAGCTTTACTGTTTCCGATCTCGATCGTACGGTGGCGTATTTTCGCGACGCACTGGGGTTTGAAGTTACGTCCAAAGCGCCTAGGGACCCAAAGAAAGTGGCCGAGATCACGGGTATCGAAGGGGCCCAGGTCATGATTGCCTACGTTCGTGGCGCTGGACACAGCATCGAGCTAATTGAATATCTGGGCCCGAGCGATCGCACGTCGGTTCGGCCCAGGCCATGCGACGTTGGATTCGCTCACCTTGCCTATGATGTCGATGACATCGATGCGGCAATTGATAGATCGGCCGAGCATGGCGTTTTTCCGATCGGATTGGTCACGGTAATAGACCAGGGTCCGAATCAAGGTGGCAAAGTGGCCTATCTGCGGGACAGCGACGGAATTACGATTGAATTTATCCAGAAACCGTGACCACCCCAAGGTTGCGGTGAGGCCTGGTTGTTTTGTGACTGACCACAGATGTGCTGCCGATAGTGACTACACCAACACAGACTATTCAGGAGGGGGTGATGACAAAGAAAGCCATCGTCGTAACTGGCACTTGTGGGTACATCGCACAACGCATGTCCCGGGAGCTCAGTGAGCGTTACCACCCGATTGACCAGGGCGTGATTGGGTATCAGTCGCAGGACAACAGCCAGGTCAATTTTGCCGACCGCATCGCTGAAATTGCCCGTGAGGGATCCGAATGAAGATTGTCGAGATCGATACTATTCCGCTCGCCATACCCTTCACTCATGGAGGTAGACCCGCTGGATGGGGCGGCCAGGCATGGACATCGCTCAGTATCCTCCTGGTTAAGGTCACCACAGAAACCGGTGTCACCGGTTATGGCGAAGCATTCAGTTACGGCTGTCTTCGCGCCGTCCAGGCAGCGGTAGAGGATATGGTCGCGCCTATCGTCATCGGCCAAGAGTTTGAAGACATTGGCGTTTTTGTTAGCCAACTGCAACAGAAATTGCATCTGTTTGGGCGTTACGGTATTACGATGTTCGCTTTGTCTGGCCTTGATATCGCCTTGTGGGACATTGCGGCGAGGACGGCTGAGTTGCCGCTTTGGCAATTGCTCGGCCGCAAACAGAGGAATCGACTGCCAGCATACGCAAGCCTCTATCGCTACGCAGAGCCCGAGATTGTTGCAAAGCGTTGTAGCCAAGCGATCGCCCAAGGGTATGACTGGATAAAATTGCACGAGACTGAAGACCGCGAAGTGGCCGCAGCGCGACAAGTAGTGGGAGAAGATTTCCCGATCATGCTTGACACCAACTGCCCCTGGACAGAGGCCGAGGCCCATGAGAGGGCTGCGTCCTTACGCCAGTACGGGCTGTACTGGCTGGAAGAGCCGATTTTCCCGCCCGAGAACTTCAAGGCGCTGGCGACGCTCCAGGCCGCCTGCAATATTCCTATCGCTGCCGGTGAGAATGCCTGCACTGCATTTGAATTTGAGAAAATGTTCGAAGCGAAAGCGGTCCGGTACGCTCAACCCAGCGTGACCAAACTAGGGGGTATTACGGAATTCAGAAAAATTGCCTCTCGTTGTTCTGCCGCCGGAGTACATCTGATGCCGCATTCACCGTATTTTGGGCCTGGGTTTCTTGCGACCTTGCACCTCGCCGCCCTAGAGCCAAAGGACTGCATGATCGAACGTTTTTACCTCTCACTGGAGGCGAGCCTCTATGAAGATTGGATCGAGCCGACTCAGGGCGCTTTTGATCTTCCTAACGGCCCGGGGCTCGGTTTGCTACCAGATCCCGATGTTATTCGAGAATACCGGGTGGGGACGTAAGAGGTACACCTTCGATCAGAGATTCATCGGGTCACTATGGACGATGTTTGATCGAACGAGAGAATTACAGAGCCCCGAGCAAAAATTTCATACAGATGCCGGTGCGCCCCGACAGCGCCGCACGTACTAGCCGCTGCGTTCGGTATGTGGAGTGACACTCGGATCGCCTTCACTGATCCGTTTCTCGATACTGCCTATATGATCAAAGTCGTAACTGCTTGTTTGAAGATCCAAGACCCGGTCGGTTGCCCATTCGTCATCTGCATCGAGGGCGCCGACGATGAAATA
>JAAZZE010000042.1 GCA_014239255.1 Gammaproteobacteria bacterium | reverse complement strand
TTTTTAGTATTGCCCTGGGTCTGTGCCTTGGGTTTGCAGCGGCCAGCGCGCCAAGACCAACGCCCAACCACTCGCCACTGCCAAGCGCGATCAGCGCCTGCACGAGTTGAAAACCAGAATCATAGGGATCAGCGAATGGGTCGAGAAAGCTCATCACTCGCTCAAGGCGGTAGGGAGCAATCATGATCAACACGGCCACTGTACAAACCGCTACCGCAATAGCACCGCCGATATAACGCAATGGGGTGCCTGCCAGAAACATCATGCCCAGGGCAACCATCATGATCACTGCCGTGCAACCAAGATCAGGCTCCAGCAACAACAACACACCCAGCACTCCGACAACAAGAGCCGGTTCGACAATGCTGACTCGAAAGGACGTCACCGCCGAGGCATTTCGGACAAAATGATCTGCGAGATACAGTACGCTGAGCACCTTCACGAGTTCCGAGGGCTGAAAACGCAGTGGCCCCAACGGGAGCCAACGGGTACTGCCGTTGACCTCATGCCCCAGGCCCGGCAACAACAGCAGTACCAGCAGCAGCGTACCGAACGCCAGTAATATCCGGCTGGACTTGCGCCACCAGTCGAGTGGCGCGCTGGCCGCTGCAAACCCAAGGCACAGACCCAGGGCAATACTAAAAAGGTGTTTTAGCAAGACGGCCAAGCCGCCGGAAATACCGCCGTGAGTTCCAATCGCGGCAGAGAACACCATGATGGCGCTAAAGGCGAGCAGGCCCAACACCGGCAGAACAAGCAAGGGATCGAAAAGGCTGCTGGTGCGCGACTCTTGCCATGTAGTGACCGCAGAGATAGTCACGAAATCATCTCCCGAGTCAGACGGCAAAAGATCTCGCCGCGGTGTTCAAAATTATCAAACATGTCAAAACTGGCACACCCTGGAGATAATAGAACCACATCACCGGGTTGAGCCCAGCGCGATGCAAGGGTTATCGCATGGGCGAGATCATCGGCTAAAGTGACCGGCGCCCGATCACCAATCGCGCCAGCCAGCAATAGTCGGTCTTCTCCAATCAGTAGTACCTGACGGGCGTATAGCTGTACGGCTTCGGCCAGCGCGGTGAACTCGGCATTCTTGGACTGTCCACCAGCGATTAACACTACCGGACGTCCCATCCCAGCCAGCGCCGCAACGGTAGCACCCGGGTTGGTACTCTTGGAATCATTGACCCAGGCAATCCCGTTGCGCTCCAGTACCTGCTCGCAGCGGTGCGGTAGATCCCTGAAATCAGACAACACCTTCGCGCCGGACTCACCCACCGGGTAACCGGCCAGCTCAACCAGGGCGATGGCTGCAAGCGTATTTGCCAGGTTGTGACGACCTGTTAGCGATAGTGTCTCAACCGGCACCAGTCGTTCGCTGCCACGGACAATCCACTCACCCCCGCTATCACAGACGATTCCGTAATCAGAGTTGCTCTCTGGCGGATTCAGACCAAAGGTCACTGTTGCAAAGTCACCTCGGACATGCACGCTGGCTAGCGCGGGATCATCTCTGCTCAGAACGAGGCTACGCGCCCCTGGAACGATCCGTAACTTTGCATCGACATAGGACTCCATTGTCCCGTATCGATCCAGGTGATCGGGCGAGATATTAAGAATAGCAGCGACGGTACTTTGGAGTGAGCTGGTAGTGTCAAGTTGAAAGCTCGACAACTCCAACACATATAGATCGGGTTCAGGTCCTGACAACAGTTCCAGGGCGGGACGACCGATGTTGCCGCCGACTTTGACATCAAGACCGTGGGCCTTCAACAACTCCCCTACCAGCGTGGTTACCGTGGTCTTGCCATTGGAGCCGGTAATGCTGATTACCGGTGCCGTGCACGCACGGGCAAAGAGTTCGATATCGCCCACGATTTCCAACCCACGCTCGACTGCTGCTTGCAACACTGGTTGGGACAACGCGATACCAGGACTGACAACAGCCAGATCCTCTTCTTCCAGGGCCGCTAGATTGAACTCGCCACAAGACACCGGCACATTGGGCCATTCACGGCCGAGTGCTGCCCGATAGGGCGGTTGTTCCCGGCTATCCTGAACGGAAACCGCTACGCCGATCTGGGCCAGATAACAGGCACTCGAATAGCCCGAAGCACCCAGTCCGAATACTGTGGCCCTTCGCCAGGGAGGTGCATTTGCTTTGATCGCCAAGGCTGTCTCCACGAATGGTTTACCTGATCTTCAGCGTTGCAAGCCCAACCAATACCAGAATCAGGCTGATAATCCAAAAGCGCACGGTGACCTGAGGCTCTTTCCAGCCTTTTTGTTCAAAGTGATGATGTAATGGCGCCATGCGAAAAATCCTTCTACCCAGTAACCGGAAGGACGCTACCTGCAGCACGACCGATACTGTTTCTATGACAAAAAGGCCGCCCATGATGGCAAGCACAATCTCCTGGCGTACCACCACAGCGACCGTACCAAGCGCAGCACCTAGGGCCAGCGCTCCAATGTCGCCCATGAATACCTGCGCTGGATAGGTGTTAAACCAGAGAAACCCTAAACCCGCGCCAACCAATGCAGCACAGAAAACCAGAACTTCACCGACTCCGGGGATAAACGGAATCCCAAGATAGCCCGAAAAAAGAGCGTGCCCGGTGAGATAAGCAAACACGCCCAGTCCACAAGCCACCAGGACGCTTGGCAGTATTGCCAAACCATCCAGGCCATCGGTCAGATTCACAGCATTGCTGCTTCCCGTGATTACAAACCAGGTCAGCACTACAAAACCAAAACCCAAATCCAACGCCACGTCCTTAAATAACGGTACGATCAATGTTGTCTCGGCGGGCGACTCAGCCGTCAGATAAAGTGCCAGCGCAGCGATAAAAGCCACCAGGCTCTGCCAGAAAAACTTCTGGCGTGAACCGATACCCCGTGAATTCTTGTGCGCGAGCTTCTCGTAATCATCAACCCAGCCAATAACGCCAAAGGCGATACAGGTCAACAGGGTGATCCAGACAAAACGATTGCCAAGATCGGCCCACAGCAAAGTAGAAAGCGTCACTGCAGCAAGAATCATTACGCCACCCATGGTCGGGGTGCCGGCTTTATCCAAGTGGGTCTGCGGGCCATCGTCTCGGATCGGTTGGCCTGCGCCGATTCGCTCCAGGCGTCGGATCAATGCCGGGCCCGCAATAAAACTGAAGATGAGCGCGGTCAACACACCGCAAATTGCCCGGAACGTCAGATAGCGGAATACATTGAAGAAACTGTAATCCAACGCCAGCTGCTCAAAAAGGCTTTTCAGCACGCGATGGCTCCATCATGGGTCACACAGATAAGCGCATCCGCGACTACTTCCATCTGTGCGCTGCGTGACCCTTTCACCAAGACCGTCAGACCCGGGCTGAGCAGTTGGCAAGCGCCATCAATCAGCGCTTGAGATGAATCGAAATGGCAGCCGTTCTTACCGAATGCCTCAGCTGTCAGGCCTGCCAACATACCGCAGGTCAGCAGATGGTCAATCCCGGCATCACGCGCCTGGCGGCCGGCCGCGGCATGGAAATCCTCGGCCCGCGGCCCCAGTTCTGCCATATCTCCCAAGACCAGTGCTGTCCGGCCAGGCCGATTCGCCAACGCGCGGATGGCTGCTTTGAGCGATGCGGGATTAGCGTTGTAGGTGTCATCAATCAGGCATGCACCGCGAGCGCCCACGCGCACCTGCAGCCTCCCAGGTTGGGCCTTGACCGATTCCAGGCCAGCGCGAATCTCTGATTGGCCAGCGCCGCAGGCCCAGGCAGTACTGGCCGCGGCTAGCGCGTTCAATGCATTATGTCTGCCCAGCAGATTAAGCCTTGCCTCGAAAGATTCGTCCGGCAGATGTATCTCGATAAGCTGGGTGTCACCGTCTCCAGTCACTTCAGCTGAGATCCGGGCCCGGTTGTCGACACCAAAGGTAATAGTCTGAAAGGCTTGGCTTCGGGCAGCCCAGTAAGCCGCAAAACGATCATCGGCGTTGATAATGACGGCAGCACCATGGGTCATGCCGTGAAAGATCTCAGCCTTGGCTCGAGCCACCCCAGCAAGATCACCGAGTCCTTCCAGGTGTGCCGATGCAGCATTGGTAATCAACGATACGGTTGGCCGTGCGATTCGCGAGAGATAATCGATTTCCCCTGGGTGATTCATACCAATTTCAATAACTGCGAACCGATGCTCAGGCTGTAGGCCCAACAGAGTCAACGGTAGGCCGATGTGGTTATTGAAACTACCCGGGCTGGCATGTACCGGGCCCAGTTGCCCCAGAATCGAGGAGATCATTTCTTTAACTGTGGTCTTGCCGTTACTGCCGGTCACACCGATGACAGGAATATCGAATCGATTGCGCCAAAATCCAGCGAGTTGACCTAGCGCTATGGTCGTATCCTTTACAACCAGGCCCGGTAACCCCCGAAGCGTGGGGCGGGTAGAGATAATGGCTACCGCACCAGCAGCGTGCGCTTGCTCCACAAAGTCATGGCCCTTGAAATTATCCCCATCGAGTGCGACAAAAACGGCTCCCGGCTGAAGCGTTCGGCTGTCGGTCGATACCGAGCTAAAGTCAGCATCCTCGCCTGTCAGTTGCCCGTCGACTACAGTGGCGATCTCTTTGAGACTCAACATGGCATATCTCCCAGTACGTGCTCGGCAACACTTTGATCCTTGAAGGGAATGGTCTCGCCGGCTGTAGTCTGGCCAGTCTCGTGACCCTTGCCGGCTATTAATATCAGGTCTCCTGGAGTCGCATGCCTAATGGCATACGCGATCGCCAGATGCCTCTCGGGAATGGTCGCTTGGGCAGGCACGTTCATGCCTTGACCTATGTCGTAAAGAATCTGCATCGGGTCTTCGTTCCGCGGGTTGTCATTAGTCAGCACCACTCGATCAGCCAGGCATGATGCACGCTCGCCCATTAATGCCCGCTTGCCGCGATCACGTTCACCGCCGCATCCGAAGACACACCACAACCGTCCGTCCGTATATGGACGCAGTGCCGTCAACGCCTGGGATAAGGCTTCTGGCGAATGCGCATAATCCACAACTACCGTCGGCCTGGAACCACCTGAACCGGGGCAGAATTCCAGGCGGCCCGGTACCGGCACCAGGTCTGTCATCACCTGGCTGATATCCTGGGGCGAATAGCCCAGTGTCAGCAGCGTGGTTGCCACTGCCATCAGATTGGCTGCATTGAAACGCCCACGTAAAATCGATTCAAAAGCGATCTCCCCACTGGGGCTTGCGAGGTGCAACGTGATCCCACCTCGATGAACATCTATAGCACGGGGATATACATCGGCCTTGCTATCTTCCCCAAATGTCCATAGTTGCGCCGAAAGCCCGGAAGCTGCAAAGCGTTCACCAAAGGGGTCTGCCACATTGATAATCACACTTTCCAGTTCGTAGCGCTGAAACAGTAATAATTTAGTCTGGGCATAACGATCCATGCTTGCGTGATAATCAAGATGGTCGCGACTAAGGTTCGTAAAAAGCGCTGCATTGAACTCAACCCCTTCGACACGGCCCTGGTCCAGCGCATGAGACGACACCTCTAGGCAGGCGCTGTCAGCCCCCTGGGTCGCCAGTTCGGCAAGTTGTGCCTGCAAAGTAATAGCGTCGGGCGTAGTCAGGTCGGCGCTTTGCAAAGCATCGGGAAAACCCCAACCGGGCGTGCCGATAAAACCGCTGCGCCGACCCAGCGCGGTGAGCGCCTGTGTCAGCAGGGATGCACAGGTCGTTTTACCATTCGTACCTGTCACGCCAATGACGCACAAAGCACTGGAAGGTAGGTCAAAAAAACGACTGGCAATCCGCCCCACCCATTTTCTTAGATCGTCTACCGGATAACACCGCGCGGAGTCTATCGGGACTGAATCCCGGCGCTCATATAACGCGACTGCGGCTCCCGACTCCAGTGCCTGGTCAATAAACACGCGGCCATCGTGGGCCTGCCCGGGTACAGCAAAGAACAGGCTGCCGGGACGAACCTCTCGACTATTAAGGGTCAGTTCTGAAATGGGCCAGGTTTCTTGTTGTGGCTCGACTTCTACGATCCCTTTGACCAGCTGGCCAAGCTGTCGTGGCGCAACCTGCACTGATTGCATCATGCGCCAGTCTCTTTGCCTACAGTATGGGAAACGATGGTGACTCCCGAATCCACTCCGGCATCAGGCCGGATCCCGTACATGCGCAAAGCATCGGCCATAATCCGGGCGAATGCCGGTGCAGCCACTTCGCCGCCGTAATGCTTGCCTTGAGGCTCATCCACCATGACTGCCAACACAAAGCGCGGAGCAGACGCCGGCGCGAAGCCGACGAAAAGAGATTGGTAACGATCTTCTTCGTAACCGCCTGTGGGGCTAGGTTTGTGTACCGTACCAGTCTTGCCTGCCACGCGATACGCGGGAACACCGGCCCGCCGAGCGGTACCCTGTGGGCTGACTACCTTTTCCAACAGGAAATTGATCTGTCGGGTAATGTGGGCAGATAACACCCGCTGTCCTGCCACCGGACGGTGTTGACGTTGGAGTGTGACCGGGCGCAGGATACCGCCAGAAGCCAATACACTGTAGGCACGTGCCAGTTGCACAGGCGTAGAAGATAAACCATAGCCATAAGACAGGGTCGCGTGCTCACTGGGGCGCCAGCGCTCACGTTTGAGTAAACTGCCGACTTGCTCACCCGGGAGTTCGACTCCGCTCGACTGGCCGAAGCCAACCTTCGTCAAAATACCATATAGCTCCTCGGGTGCGAGCTCCATGGCAATTTTCGCAGTACCAATATTGCTCGACTTGATCAGCACCCCCGAAAGCGTCAGTTCACCATAGTCGTGCACATCCCTGATTGGCCAACCGCCCACATAATGGATGCCGGGACTGGTGGAGACCGGCGTATCCAGTGAGAAACGTCCGCTCGCCAGCGCCATCGATAAGGTAAACGGCTTGACCGTCGATCCGGGCTCGAAAACATCTGTCACTGATCGATTGCGAAATCTTTCTCCCGAAATATCGCTACGTTTATTGGGATTAAAGTCAGGAACATTGGCCATCGCCAATACCTCCCCGGTCTGCACGTCAAGCATTACCGCTGAAGCGCCGGCAGCGTGGTGCTCGTGTGTCGCCTGGGCCAGATGTCGCTGGGCGGAAACCTGGATACGCAGGTCTAAACTCAACTGCAGGTCACGACCGTGGTACACCGGGTGAATGCTCTCGATATCCTCCACCACACGACCCTTACGGTCGCGCAATACCCGCTTGCGACCCTCGATACCGGCAAGGTGATTATCAAAGGCCCGCTCGATACCTTCTTGCCCCCGATCGTCGACGTCGGTGAACCCCAGCACATGGCTGGTAATCGGTCCAGCCGGGTAATAACGACCATATTCGCGTAGAGACGACACACCCGCAATACCCAAGCTTTCAATGCGGGTCGCCTCAGCCGGGGGCAAGTGGCGACGTAAATACACAAACTCACGATCCTGATAACGATCCAATAGGTTATCTATCTGATTAACACTCATACCAAGCGCGTCAGCGAGACGCGACTGGTCAGCGACGGACTGAACCAGTGTTGGTGGATGTGCCCAAACCGCATCGAGCGGTGTGCTTACCGCCAGGACATCGCCATTACGATCGATAATTCGCCCCCTGGCCGGCTTGACGGCTATGCTACGTAATTGCCGTGCTGCACCTTCAGCCTGGAGCCGCGAACTGTTGAGAATCTGGACCTGGAAGGTTCGGCCCAGCAGCACTGCCATACCCAGACTCAAAACACCGACAACAAACCACTGGCGTCCACGGGAGAAATTAGCGACGCCGGTTGGGAGACGGGACGCAATCACCGTGCTGCCTCCAACTGCACCACAACGATGTCGGTTGGCTCCGGAGTGACCATACCCAGTTCCTGTCTTGCGGCCTGCTCCACCAGGTTATGCCGTGACCAGGTAGCCTGTTCCAGTTGCAGGCGGCCCCATTCATCGTTCAGCCGGTCACGCAACTTCTCGGCTACGCGAACCTCTCGAAACTCAACCCGGTTCTGATGGCGAACCATGACCACCGCCAGTGCTGAAATGAAGGTAAACAAGCTGAGAAAGGCTATCCACTTCATTGCAGCACAGTCCCTTGGGATTTTTCGGCGCAACGCAGGATCGCACTACGCGCTCTAGGATTAACCTCGATCTCGTGTGCCGAAGGGCGCGCGGGCTTATACAACCGGGTCAGTGTGGGCTGCAACCTATCGTGAGTCACTGGTAGATCTGGCGGAAAAGGGTCGCCTTGCGCGGCTTCACGCAGGAAATGCTTGACTCGACGATCCTCCAATGAATGAAAACTGATGACTACCAGCCGTCCAGTCGGCTCGAGCATATCAAGGGCCTGGGGCAATACCGCGTCCAGCTGTTCAAGTTCCTGATTGATATGCATCCGTACCGCCTGGAAGGTGCGCGTAGCCGGATGTTTGCCTGGCTCGCGGGTCGGCACACAGTCGCTCACCAACTGTGCCAGTTCAGCAGTAGTGGTAAGTGGGCGGTTTTCCCGGGCGGTGATAAGCCCGTGGGCGATACGCCGCGCATAGCGCTCCTCTCCCAAGGTGCGCAGAATTCTCGCGAAGTCGTTTTCCCCAACATCGGACAGCCACTGCTGGGCAGAGATGCCAATCGATGGGTCCATCCGCATATCCAACGGACCATTTCGCATAAAACTGAAGCCACGCTCTGCATCATCGAGCTGCGGTGAAGATACGCCCAGATCTAGAACGATTCCGGTCACCTGGCACGCAACCCCGGCATTGCTTAATGCGATGGACAGTTCAGAAAAAGACGCCTGGATTACGGTTAGGCGAGATTCACTCGTGGCCCACTCCCTGGCGATAGCGCAGGCAGCCGGGTCACGGTCAATGGCGACTACACGGCCCTGGCGGTCCAAACGGTCGAGAATAGCGCGGGTGTGGCCACCGCGACCGAAGGTTGCGTCTACGAAGATGCCATCAGACTTAGGATTCAGTGCCTCCACGACCTCCGCTGTCATGACCGGGGCGTGGGCTGCAGCCAACACGTTCCGGCTTTCCTTACAGCGAAAGCGATTCGAGTTCTACAGACAGGCGTTCGTCACCGGTCTGTGCCGCAAGCCATTCATCACATCTCGCCTTCCATCGCAATTCATCCCAGATCTCAAACTTGTTGCCCTGACCGATCAGAACGATGTGCTTCTCCAGCGCGGCAAATTCGCGCAACGGCGTGGGTATCCGTATGCGACTAACACTGTCCAGTTCACAATCAGTGGCATAACCAATGAGAAAACGCTTAAGTGCCTGGGCAGAAGGATCGAAACTCGGCAAATCGACTACTTTCTGCTCGACACGCTCCCACTCGTCCTGCGGGTAAACCCATAGACACCTTTCCCGGGTATTGTTGACAGTGAGTACCAGTCGCCCACCACATCGCTGTACCAACGGTTCGCGATGTATCGTGGGCACGGCGAAACGACCCTTGGCATCAAGATTGAGCGTATTAGCGCCTCTAAACATACCGTTCCGCGTCTCCTTCAGCCAACTTACCTGCTGTTCTTGGGCTCTATGCCAAGGTCCAACTCAAAATTGGACACTTTCACTACCCCATCTCCTGGAAAGAAATCCCGGCCCCGCAAGGGGCCGGGCAATTACCAAAGGAGGATGAGGATTGAGGTGGATTAGCCGCCACCCACGGCATCAGAAAAGTTCTCATCGTTATTGCGATGATCATTTGGGAAAATACTGTTGGTCGACTTCTTTTATTCACATTTTCTGACCTTGAATTACATCATCTCCCACAAATTACCACTAAACAACACTATAGGGACGAAACAGAGAGACTGTCAACCCTCAATTGCCTGAAAAGGCTGAGTTTTCTGGACTTTTTTTCCGGCCAGGAATGGTTCGAAACAGCCGAGACTAGCAATCAACGGCTACCTGGATTTGGGACGGCAGTTCTACAAACTTAATGGAATATATGTATAACTGTAATAAGGATATAATTTAATTGAAAAATAGGAGTCAGCCTATAAGCCGGGTTCTGTCGAGGACAACCATTCATCTGGGACGTGCGTCACCGCACGCCTCTTGCGACCTACCCGGATCCGACGCGGGCCGCGCCAAAGGATCCCTATTTGGTCTTGCTCCAGGTGGGGTTTACCCTGCCGTTCACGTTACCGCAAACGCGGTGCGCTCTTACCGCACCTTTTCACCCTTACCGGCGAAAGGCCCAAAGGCCAGCCCGCAGGCGGTATGTTTTCTGTGGCACTTTCCGTCGGCTCGCGCCGCCCAGATGTTATCTGGCACCTCGCCCTGTGGAGCCCGGACTTTCCTCCGCCCCGTACCACCTGCTGCCCCGAAGGGGCTAGCGGCAGACACCAAGACCGCGGTTGTCCGGCCAACTCCCGGGCGCAACTTAATCGCAGTGTGCGGCTAATGCAAGTGCTGATCACTCATTGTCTTTAATAGTGCGGGTACGCTGCAGCATCCTCGCGTAGTAATCGTTCTTGCGTCCCCCGGTCAGGCGAGCCGCAACTTCACTAGCGACACGCGGCGTTAGGACCCCCGCAAGCAGATCGAGCAGTCTTTCCTCATCAATGTGGGTCCTGACAACTGCTTGGTCCGACCCGCCGACTACCAGGACCATCTCGCCCCGACACTGGTCGGAGTCATTCAGTAAAATTGTCAAAATCTCGGCAGCTGACCCGCGTAGAACCGTCTCGAAACGTTTGGTCAATTCCCGGCACAGTGCAAGCGGTCGCTCAGGCCCAAAGATCGATACCATGTCGTCGATTGTGTTGCAGATACGTCGGGGGGATTCAAAAAAAACCTGGGTCCGGGTTTCACTCGACAACGCCTGAAGACGACTGTGACGCGCAGCAGCTCGTGCGGGAAGGAATCCTTCAAAAACAAAGCGGTCTGTCCCCAAACCGGACACCGACAGAGCGGCAGTCACAGCGCTCGGTCCGGGGATTACGCTCACCGGCAGGTTGTGTCGTCGAGTTTCACAGACAAGACGATAGCCCGGATCACTGATCAGGGGTGTCCCTGCATCACTAACCAGTGCAACCTCCTCGCCACTTTGCAGTAACCGCAACACCTTCAATACCTGGTGGGCCTCGTTATGTTCGTGCAACGGGATCATTCGCGGTTGGTGAATGCCCAAGTGGTTCAGCAAAATTCGGGTATGGCGCGTATCTTCAGCTGCGATTACCTGGACACAAGAAAGGATCTTTGTGGCTCGGATGGAAATATCCCCGAGGTTGCCGATTGGTGTCGCCACCACGTACAAGGTGCCTCCTTGCGGCGCCTGTGTTTCACTTTTGATCACTTAATTTGCTCGCTTGGATATCGTTCGGCGACTATCACCGTACAGGAAATAGAGGTGCTCCGCTATACTGAGCCCATGCGTGTGCATCCTGCCGTTCGGCCGACACTCATCGTGCTTTTGGCGCTTTCCATAATCTTGGTCACCGGCTGCGTTAGGATAAATAATCCAGCTGGAGTCAGCGCCTCGCCCGATATCAGCAACAAAACCGCGCCAAGCGCGCCAGTCCAATCCCCAACCCCAACCCCAAGCAACCTCGTGCCCGCGGAACGCAGTTTGGCCCGAAAAGAACCTGACACCTCCGGCTGGACCTTTCTAAAGCGCGCCCTTAACGCTACCGAACCAAAAGCGGATGCCAACTTTCTGGCCGCGGCCCAAAGATTCCTAGAATCCGGTTTTACCTCTCCAGCCAGCAGCGCTCTGGACAATGTGGCGAGTAACGATCCAGGCAGTTGGCCAGATAATCAGCGCCAATTGCTGCGCGGGGTTCTGGCACTGGCCAATCAGAAACCCGAAGGTGCACTACGGCTGGTCGAGCGCCTGAGCCCTGAGGCAATGGATTCACACCAGCATCTGCTGATGATGGAACTCCAGTTGCGCGCATTCTTTGCGACTGGTGAAATACGCCAGGCCCTGATTCTCATGAGAACAAGGTCAGCCGAGCAGTCTCTACCAAAAGGGATCAATCCTTTGTACCGACTGGCCTTCTCGCAGTTGGCCCGCTTAAGCAGCAAAACCCTGGCAGAGCTTGACGCAGACCCCGCGCTAACTGAACAGGATCGAGCCTGGATCACCCTGGCAAGTCTTTACGCCCGCGATGGATGGAACCTTTTCCGCCTGCGCAAGGCTTTTTCTAAATGGGCAACTCAACACCAGCAACATCCGGCTACAAACAGCGTACTGACTACGCTTGCACCCCCTGATTGTACGAGCACTGACGACGCCCAGGTCGCCCTGCTGCTACCGTTGAGTTCTTCTTACCAAGAAGCCGCCAGTGCGTTTCGAGATGGCTTTTTCAGCCTGCACGAAGCTGATAGCGATCCGGCCAAACCGGCCATAAAGGTTTATGACTTTGGCGAGGAGATTGAGTTGGTGTCCGACTATTACCAGCAAGCACTCCAAGACGGCGCAAGCCAGGTGGTTGGCCCCCTGGGGCGTCGCGCCGTCACGGCGCTGGCCCAATGGCAACGTTTTCCGGTTCCAACCCTGCTGTTAGGATCAACTGGGCCGGGCCTGCGCCCGGGTGGCTTTTCCCTGGACTTATCACTACAAAATGAAGCGCGCGCTTTGGCAACCCACGCCCGGGGGCGCGGGCTACGCCGTGCCTTGATCCTACACAGCTCTGATCAGCGAAGCACAACATCCGCCAATGCGACGGCAACTGCGTGGGCACACCAGAGTGGAATCATTGCGGGAACAGCAATGATTCCCAAGGGGGTTGACGATTACTCCGATACTCTCGTTAAGCTTCTGGGCCTTGCCGACAGCGCACGACGCGGTGAGATGTTGCAGGCACTACTGGGCAACAGCACCCGTCTTTACACCGTGCCTCGTCGACGGCAGGACTTTGACGTTATTTTTCTTCTCAGCGATCAGTCGACTGCGCGGATGTTGAAACCACAAATAGATTTTCATCGTGCCAGTTCGGTGCCGGTGTACTCGATGAATACCATCTTTAGTGGCAAACCAAACCTGATCAATGACCTCGATCTTGAGGGTATTGTGTTTTCTGATATGCCTTGGCTGGTGCGTACCAGCGGACGTTTTGATCGAACCACCCTGCCGTTTACGCTGAATACACCTTACCGGTATTCCGTCACCGACCGACTGTTCGCTCTGGGTATGGACGCATACGTACTGAACCGCCTTGCCACATGCATGCACGCCGACCCCCAACAAACTTATGCCGGAGCCAGCGGCTTACTATCGGTAGGTTGGGATGGACGGGTTCACAGGATCTCAGACTGGGTCAGGTTCACCGATGGATTACCCAAGGCATGGGAACCATCGCTGGGCACAGGAAAGGGTTGACGTGCCCTGCCAGGAGCACACTGGCAGATGACCAGGCCGTGAACCGCCACTGGTCAGAAGATCTAGCCCTGGAGCAACTGCTGACCGGCGGACTGAAACTGGTTTGCCGTAACTACTGGACCCGTCGGGGCGAAATTGATCTGGTCATGCGAGACGGTAATGAGTTGGTATTCGTCGAAGTACGCCAAAGAACAAATACCGCTTATGGTCGACCTGAGGAAACCGTGAACCGAACTAAACGCGCCAGATTGCGCCTGGCTGCGAGCCATTTCCTGCAGCAGTCTCCTGAATTTCGCTCAAAGCCGTGTCGATTCGATATCTTTGCTGTAACTGGCAATGATGTTGACAATACCTGCCGATGGATTCCCGATGCGTTCTGACAGGCCATCTCAAAGTGCCGGCCATAAAGTACTGAACAACGCCAGGGTCATTGCCAGTAGACCGGTTGCGCCAGGGGGCTACTCACGCTACGGTCTGCCCCTGGAACAACCGTTACCCGTAGATCGGGAAAGGTAAGATATGCAATCCATGGAGCAGGATATTCGTGACCAGTTTGGCGCCAGTGCACAGATTGCACTCGCCAGTGCCGAGCGGCTGGCGGGCCCTATTGCCCGGGCTGGGCGAGCCATGATTGAAACACTAGACGGTGGCGGCAAGGTGCTGCTTTGCGGTAACGGTGGCTCCGCCAGCGATGCATTACATTTCAGCGGCGAACTGCTGGCGCGTTATGAAAAAGAACGTCAGGCCTTGCCGGCTATTGCACTAGTTGCCGATACCGCCGCCTTGACCGCAACCGGCAACGATTACGATTTCACCCAGGTCTTTTCACGACAGGTCGAGGCCCTGGGTCGATCAGGTGATCACCTGATCGCTATCACGACATCAGGTAACTCGCCGAATATCCTCGAGGCGGTACGCACGGCCCAAGACATCACAGATTTTACTATCACGGCATTCACCGGGCGTGAGGGCGGTCAGCTCGGCAATATGCTGCGTGATACCGATATCGAGCTACGCGTACCGTCTGACAGTACTGCGCGAATCCAGGAAGCTCACGCTATAATCATCCACTGTCTGTGTCGACTGATCGATAAACACTTCTGCGGATAATCCTCATGATCCAGTTTCGTTACGCCATTCCGAAAAGACCCTTCAGGCATACCTTGTTAGCACTGCTGGCCGCTGTTACGGTCAGCGGCTGCGGTATCGTCGTCGCCACCACCGCTGCAGTGATCGCCGTCGACATTGTCCGCGACCGCCGTGGCGCAAGCATCTACTGGGACGACAACAAAATGGAGTTCGATATTCGCGGTTCAATCAGTGGCCAAAAAGAGATCCAGAATGAGAATGTCAGCGTCACAGTATTTAATGGAATCGTTCTGCTGACCGGTGAAGTGCCCGACCAAAGAGATATCGACAAAATCCTCGATCTGGCCAAGGCGCATAAAGGTTCACAGCAAGTTATCAATCGACTGGAGCTTGCAGGCAAATCGAATCTAAACAGCCGTGCCAACGATGGCTGGATCACCACCCGAGTCAAAACGGCGATGACAACATCGGGAGCGCTGGACCCTACCCGAGTCAAGGTGGTAACCGAACGGGCGAATGTGTATCTGATGGGGCTGGTGACCCGCGCCGAGGCGGAAGCCGCTGTCAAAGTGACCCGATCTGTGCCAGGCGTCGTACGTGTGATCAAAGTATTTGAGTACATCTAAGTATCAGCCGGTGTCATTCTGGGTTGAACAGCGCCCATAAAATCATCCTCGACCCAAAAGCGCTGAAGCAGCGGGTCGACTCCACCCAACGGCCACTGGTTTTTACCAACGGCTGTTTCGATATTCTCCATCGTGGCCACATCACCTACCTTGAGGAAGGGGCCGGGCTGGGAGTCACGCTGCTGGTGGCCCTAAATACCGATGACTCGGTACGCCAACTGGATAAGGGCGCTGGGCGGCCGGTCAACCCGCTGGAAGACCGCATGGCACTCGTCGCTGCGCTTGAATGTGTCGATCTCGTTACTGCGTTTGATGAGGCGACCCCACTGGAGCTTATTCGCCAAATCAAACCGGACCATCTGGTCAAAGGTGGTGACTGGAGTCAGGGGGAAATTGTCGGGGCTGATATCGTGCAGGCAGCTGGTGGCGCCGTCCACAGTTTGCCTTTTCGCTACCAACGTTCAACCACTGAATTGATTCACCGACTGCGCGATCCAAAACCTAGTTGAAGCGGTAGCCTGATCACAGCGAGCCTAGCGGTGCAATCTAGACCTGCTGTAATAGAGGCTCCAACTCAGACAGTGCCGTCTCGTACACCGTACGCTTGAATGCCACTACCTTTTTGGCTGGCAACCAGTAATCCACCCACTGCCAATAATCGAACTCGGGTACAGCGCTATGATCCAGGCAGATTTTGTCGTCTGCCGCAAGCATGCGCATCAGGAACCACATCTGTTTCTGTCCGCGAAAGGTGGTTCTGCGTGACCGTAACTTGCCCGGCACATCGTAACGCAGCCATTGGCGAGTTCGGCCGACCAGTTGCACATTCTGTGGACGCAGTCCAACCTCCTCAAAAAGCTCCCTGTAGGCCGCCTGCTCAATTGTCTCTCCTTGCTCGACGCCGCCTTGAGGAAACTGCCAACCATCATGGCGCGTACGCCGCGCCCACAACACCTGCCCGAGGTTGTTAAACAACACAATGCCGACATTGGGCCTATAGCCGTCGGCATCAGAAACATTAGGCGTGTCATCTGGCATGAAACTGTGGTCCGGATCCGTTAAGTAGTTAGCGACACTAATTCTTTCATGTTTATTGTCATTCAGGCAATGCTGAACAACTAAAGGATGCCACCCAGCAATACAAATTGACTCGTTTCAGGCCGATTAATGTTCTTTTTTCAGAGAATCTTCGTAACAACCACTAAAGAGATCCTCCAGTTGGTCAATAGTCGCATCCGCCTCTAAACCCTGAAGCACATGCTGGGTCATCAGGGACGAAGCTTGGTTAAAAAGTTTAGCCCGATCAAGCATGGGATAAGTTTCAGATAGACGACGTATTGCCCCAATTACGCTTTCGCTTCGCGGGCGAGGAATATCAGCAACTTCAAGCTCTATCGGGGCCGAATCCTGTTGGCACGATTGCAGGTATTGGGCAAAATTCAGCAGACTTTGCCGGTGTTCCGCTGTCAACCTGTCAAATAGAGCCTGCCAATGCTTACGGTCAGGATCACCCATCACGTACCGGACTCAGGCTGATCGCCTGGCCGTCAAATTGACTCACTGGGCCGCTTGCTTGGCAACGCAATGCGCCTCAGTAAAATCCAGAAATTCATCCATCGCCCGCAATCGGAACTTTTGCCTCTGGTAAACAATTGAAAAAGGTCGAGTCAGGGGTGGATCAAGGCTAGCCTTGGCCAACATGTCAAGCTGTAGTTCTTTGTTCAGTGTGGCAACAGACAGAATTGAGATACCTAGGCCAGCAACGACAGCACTTTTGATTGATTCAGGACTACCAAACTCCATGGTCAGGTTAAGGTCAGAAAATTCATGGCCCCTGACACGCATATAATCCGCAATAACATTACGGGTACCCGACCCTTCTTCGCGACTGATACAGGGGTACTCCAGGATTGCTTCGATAGCCACTGATGATGACTTTGCCAGCGGGTGTCCAGGCGGCATGACGACAACCAATTCATCATCCCAACATATCTTGGATACCAGGTTCTTGTTGCTCACTGGCCCCTCGACAATACCAATGTCGATCTCGTTGCTTTCGACCATGTGGATAACACCTTCCGTGTTAGCGACATGTAGGCGTACTAACACTTCAGGAAACTTCGCCTGATATTCACCGAGAATGCTGGGAATAACATATTCACCGATGGTCGTGCTGGCCCCAAGCACCAGGGGACCCAGCACATCACCTGTCAACTTGCGGACTTCGTTATCCATCTCGCTGTACAGCACGATCACCTTATCGGCATAAGATTTGACGAGCTCCCCAGCTGTAGTAAGGCTGATGCGATTATGCGTTCTATCGAACAATCGAGTATTGAAGTAATCCTCCAACTGGCGAATCTGGAAGGTCACTGCGGGCTGCGTCATATGCAGTGCCTCGGCCGCCTTGGTAAAACTGAGCACCCGTGCCACTGTTGTGAAAACCTGTAGTCGTCGATCAGCCATCTTGTGTTCACCTTGCCGCGGACTTGGCCCGATATGTGCGCATCCCAAAACGCGTACCGAGACTCCATCAGGAGTTTGTAGTCTTTAATAAGTTAATTTTATGACTTCCGGGTACAAATTGACACACCTACTTGCCACTATCAAAAAAGGATCTGGCAAAACCTACCAGAAGAGCGAAGTTGTCCGCTACCAAGCCAGCTTTGAAAACAAACTTAAACATGGATAACCGTCGTGAGAGCGCTGTCAATTAAACCTTAAGATCGTTGATTATCCTTTAGCGCAACGCAACACGGAATCGCGTTTCCTTATCTGCCTGTAGCAAGTGGTTATATGCTTTGTCAGCGCTAGGCGTAGTTCTCAGCTGACCTTGGCCCCAGCCTCAAGGACAAACTTGCGAAAAGCCTCAGCTGTCGGTGACAGGCGCTTACCGCGTCGGTGTGCCACATACCAGCGACGCATGATCGGGAACCCCTGCACATTCAACTGAATGAGACGCTTGAGGGTGAGCTCTAACTCAACTGTATGGGCCGAAACAACTGCCAGACCCAAACCTGCCTCGACGCTCTGCTTAATCGCTTCGTTACCCGTCAGCTCTATCCCTTTTTGGTAATGAAAATCGTATTCAGCAAAACATCGCTCCATGGCAATCCGCGTTCCTGATCCTGGCTCACGAACCAGGAATTTTTCCTGGGCGAGGTCGCTCAAAAGAATTTTGGGACGCCCAGCCAGCGGATGATTCAGGGCGCTGATCACAATCAGTGGATTATCCATGAACGACTCAGATACCAGTTCCATATCCTTTGGCGGCTGACCCATCAGTACGAGGTCAGGTATGTTTTCGTCAAGGCGGGCCAGAAGCAATTCGCGGTTGGCCACATCTAAAGATATTTCCACCGCAGGGTGCTCGCGAGCGAAAGTCGCAAGCAGTCGAGTAGCAAAATAATTCACGGTAGAGGCAATAGCGATGCGCAGACGTCCAGAGTCCACACCACGAAGTTCGTTCATCTCCTCGCCGGCTATGGCCAAGTGCTGCAGAATCGTTCGAGCATGCCCCACCATGGTTTCACCGGCCTGTGTCAGGTAAATCTTCTTGCCGATCTGCTCGAACAGCGATAACCCAGCCGAGCCTTCCAGTTGCTTAATCTGCATAGAGACTGCGGGCTGCGTCAAATACAACTCCTCTGCAGCGCGGGTATAACTCAGGTGCCGGGCGACCGCCTCAAACACCTGTAATTGCCGAAATGTTATATGCATAGACTTTCCCTGGCCTGTGGCTGTACCTAGCAAAACACAGGCCAGTTTAAGGATAAGTATAAACTTATTTATGAAATAAAATAAATTTGCTTATTCTGATGATACCTATCCCTTATAGTCCCAGTTATTAAATCGGTTGCACCTGTTGCCTGGCAGTTCTCTACCGGGCAAAGGGGAGAAAAACTTATGTCCACTAGACACCCTGTGATTGCTGTAACCGGCTCATCAGGCGCCGGTACTAGTACTGTCAAGACTGCGCTGGAGCATATTTTCCTTCGCGAAAGCCTTAAGGCATGTATTGTCGAGGGCGATAGTTTTCACAAATACGATCGTTACCAGATGCGTGACGAGGTTGCTAAATCGCAGGCCTGTGGCGAGAACCTGAGCCACTTTGGCCCAGACGGAAATCACTTTGAGAAGTTGGAGAGCCTTTTTCGTGATTATGGTGAGACCGGCACGGGAAAAATACGCTATTACCTGCATAACGATGAAGAGTCGGCACCTTATAAGCAAAAACCAGGAACTTTTACGCCTTGGGAAGATATCAGCGATGACACCGACATGCTTTTCTATGAAGGCCTGCATGGCGGCGTAGTGAACGGCATGGTCAATATCGCCCAGCACGTCGACCTACTGGTGGGGGTGGTCCCTATTGTGAATCTTGAGTGGATTCAAAAAATCCACCGAGATACAGCAAGTCGCGGCTATGAACCGGAAGCCGTGACTGAAACCATTCTGCGGCGCATGTATGACTATGTGCACTATATCGCACCCCAGTTTTCCCGCACTGATATCAACTTCCAGCGCGTGCCGACTGTTGACACCTCAAACCCTTTTATCGCCCGAGACATCCCAACGCCTGATGAAAGCTTTGTGGTGATCCGTTTTCGTGATCCGAACAAGCTCGGGGTGGACTTTCCCTATCTACTGTCCATGCTTCATGACTCTTTTATTTCACGGCGAAACACCATTGTAGTGCCCGGTGGCAAGATGGGCCTGGCGATGGAAATTATCCTGTCGCCGATCACCGATGCAGTGATGGAGAACAAGAGAAAATTGGAGCGTAGCGCGCGACGCATGGATTACTGAATCGCCGCCTCGAATCGCCGCGCTGCCTCGCCGCTGTCCAGTACTGAACGGACTTTCTCTGATGCGTCGATCGTATTTGACTCCAGGCCAAGTTGGCATAGGCAAAGTGCGGCGCCGTAGACTAGGCTATCCCTGACCGGCCCATCGACCCCCGCTAATCCCTGCAAACCCGCCTCCGCTGAAAAAGCTGCCAAGGCATCCGGATCCAGTGCTGTCATGATTTCATCACCAGAGTCGCCAGCTGGGATTATTTTTGGCAAAGGCACACTGCGCACCGTCGCGCTTATTCCGTAATCCGACGGGTCTAACCGCACTTCGTTGTCTAACTCATCCCCCTGGTAAACAAAAAGTTTCGACGGCTGATTCAGCGATGGAATCACCCCACCTTCGACCCCGCGCACAATCATCGCCGAGGCATAACCTGATTCACGAGCAAGAGCTGTGTAAACGGGTGGATAGGGTTTGTGCACATAACCGGTTAACAAATGGGTCCGGCTGCGACCACGCACCGGGCCCAACAGCACTTCCAGCGTGGTCAAACACGGTCGCTTGACAATACGGGTGCGTAGTTCGGCAAGTTCATGTAATGATGGACAAGAAAACCTCTGGTCGACGTAGGCCCAACCGACAGCCGGATCTGCGAGTTGCTCAGCTGCCTGATCCGGACTCAGGTCGACGTCGATACCCGCGCTACGCAAGACTTTGCGATGGGTGG
>JAAZZE010000041.1 GCA_014239255.1 Gammaproteobacteria bacterium | reverse complement strand
CTGTAACGCCATGCAAGATATTAATAAGCCCGGCTCGATCGGCCAGGGCTTGGTCTCGGACGCTGGTCAACTCGCTCAGCGTGGCATCCAGGTCGTCCTTTTGCGCCTTCAGCGCTTCGACACGAATATTCACCTTGTCTAGCAGCAACAGGATCTGGTCATGCTGGGCTGGGTCGGCATCGTACAGATCAAGGTACTCGCCGATATCGGTGAGGCTGAATCCCAGGCGCTTGCCGCGCAAAATAAGTTGTAGCCGGCCACGTTCCCGGTGGGTATAGATCCGGGTAGTGCCCGCCCGCCGCGGAGTTACCAGGCCTTTGGTTTCATAAAAACGGATCGCTCGAGGGGTGATCCCGAGCTCCCGGGCGAGCTCGGTGACCGTCAACATATTACCGGCTCTGTCATTCATGAGGCACTAGACCCTTTGTGCTTTTCGACCTCTTCGGCTACCAGTTCTTTTTTCGACAGTTTGCCAATGATGGTTTTGGGTAGCTCGAGACGGAACTCGATCCGCGAGGGCATCTCTATCTTGGAAAGCTTGTCTGCAAGGAAGGTTTTCATCTCATCTTCCGTGATCTTTTCTCCCTCTTTTAGTTTGACGAAGGCCTTGGGGCTCTGGCCGCGGTAGTCATCGTCAACACCGATGACGGTCACCTCGGCAACAGCGGGGTGCAGGTAGATAGCTTCTTCGACCATTCGCGGATAGACGTTGTAGCCGCTACACAGAATAAGGTCTTTGAGCCGGTCAACCAGGAAAAAGTGTCCGTCTTCATCCATGTAGCCCACATCACCGGTGCGAAACCAACCTTCGCGCAGGCTGTCGGCAGTTTCTTGTGGGCGGTTCAAGTAGCCTTTCATGACCTGTGGACCTTTTATCCAAACTTCACCGCGGTCGCCGGTGGGCACAACGTCGTTAGGTGCCTCGAGATCGTGAATTGAGATTTCTGTACCGGGTACGACCTGGCCGATCGAGCCGGGCTTATTAATATCTTGCATGGCGTTACAGGTTGCAACCGGGGCCGTCTCGCTCAGACCGTAGCCTTCGACCAGCCGGCATCCTGTCAGGCGCTCAAAAGTTTCTTTGACTTCAAGCGGTAGCGGCGCACCACCGGAGATACAGTAACGCACGGCAGATAGGTCGTACTTCGCAAGATCCGGCGCTTGGTTAATTGCGGTGTAGATGGTCGGCACTGCTGGGAAAATAGTCGGCTTTTTCTTATTGATTGTCGTCAGGGTTTGACCCAGTTCGTAGCGGGGCAGCAGGATCATCTGCGCACCTGCGGCAACGGCAAAGTTCATTACCGCTGTCATCGCAAAAACATGGAAAAATGGCAAAATCCCGAGTACTTTTTCTTCTCCGGGGTTCAGACCCACATACCATAGAAGCATCTGCGACACGTTGGCTGAAAGGTTACCCTGGGTCAGCATTGCACCCTTGGGCCGTCCTGTGGTGCCACCGGTGTACTGTAGTACTGCAATGTCGTTATCCAGATCAACGTTAACCAGACCGGGGTCGCCGTCGTTATCAAGCAAATCCTGAAAATGTACAATTGCCTCGCTGCGCTCAATGTTCGCAATCTCTTTACGTTTTAACAGGCGAAACAGAATACTTTTAATCTTGGGTAATATCGCTGCCATCGGGCAGACAATGATCTTCTTGAGACTTTCTGTGCGTGAGAGCATTGCCGCTACTTTCGGATAGAGCGCTTCAAGATCCATGGTGATCATGATCTCGGTATTGCTGTCATCAATCTGGAACGCCAGCTCACGTTCAACATACAACGGGTTGTAGTTAACAACAGTGGCGCCAGCGCGTAACGCGCCGTAATAGCAGATAACCGAGTAAGGGGTGTTTGGCAGGCAAAGGCCGACCCGGGCACCTTGGGTTACCCCCATCAGCTGCAGACCTTTGGCCATGCGGTTTACCTGCTCAAGCAGTTCACCGTAACTAAGGCAGTGGTCAAGAAAATCAATCGCGGTGGTATCGCGACAGCGTTTTGCTGTGTGTTCCAGAGTCTCATACAGCGGGCGGCGTTCAATGTTGGCGTTCCAGTCGATGCCCTCGGGATAATTGTTCAGCCAGGGCTGGGTTGTGGCTTCCATGGTGATGCCCTCCTTAGTTGGTTGTGCGGCCCTTTGGAGCCTGCGTAAACCCGCTCCGCCGGGATTGATGTGTTTAGTATCAGCACTTGATCAGGTTAGATAGCCCCGGCAAAACCATCTTTGGAATGCATCCGGGTGTACTCAAACTCCAGATCAAGCTTGTCAGGGCCCCGTCAATTCTCGATCTATATATCGATCTCAAGCAGGTCTTTGAGCATGGCAAACTTGCCTCGGAGTTGTGGCTTGTACTGCCTTGAGCGATTGTGGGCTTCATGGTGAATGCGTTTGTTCTGATGTTGCCCAGTTAACGTTAACGTCAACTATATTACGCTAACGTAAATATTATCGTCAAATTTGAATAAGGCTCTGAAAAATAACAATAATTAATTCTACAAACACAAGGTCGAATCAGACAGTGTGCCAACAAAGAGGCATTTCCGGTGAGATGGAGTCCTGGTCATCGGCGCAGTGCGGTTCTGGATGTGAAAGGTTAATTGAGGTGGGGATAATTCCCATCAACAAAGTGTTTGTGCGTTTTGCTTGAGGCATGCGATCATCAGTTCAGTTTTGAAACCTAAGTATTTAAATGTCGGGCACGGGCAGCTAAGCGCGTACAGACTGAAAGTGGAGGATTTATGCCAGGCTTAATATCCAATGTAGACCCGCAGGGTCTGCTTGAATACTCGGTGGTCTACACCGATCGTGCGTTGAATCACATGTCGCAGTCGTTTCAGGGTGTGATGAGCGACATCTCTTCAATGCTGAAGGAGGCGTACAACGCGGAGGCAGTAGTTGTGGTTCCTGGGAGTGGTACCTTTGGTATGGAAGCGGTGGCGCGTCAGTTTGCAACTGGTAAGAAATGTCTGGTGGTACGTAACGGCTTGTTTAGTTTTCGCTGGAGTCAGATCTTTGATATGGGCGATATCCCCTCCAATCACACTGTGCATAAGGCGAGACCCGTGGAATCGGGCAGGCATCCCGCCTACGCGCCGGCACCAATCGATGAAGTAGTCGTCGCGATCTGTAGTGAAAAGCCTGATCTTGTTTTCGCGCCACATGTCGAAACTTCTGCAGGCATGATCCTGCCGGATGACTACATCAAGGCGCTTGCAGACGCAGTCCACGAGCACGGAGGAATGATGGTGCTCGACTGCATTGCCTCAGGCACTTTATGGATAGATATGCAAGCGCTTGGAGTGGATGTGTTGATCAGCGCGCCGCAGAAGGGCTGGAGTGGCTCTCCGTGCGCGGGGCTTGTCATGCTTAGTGCGCTTGCGAGTGAGCGCCTGCAACAAACCGCTAGCACCAGTTTCTCCTGCGACCTCAAAAAATGGTGTGACATCATGACGGCCTATGAAAACGGGGGCCATGCTTATCATGCGACCATGCCCACTGATGGCCTTAAGGCCTTTGCCGAGGCAATGCGTGAGACTAAAGAGCTAGGATTTACTGATGCCTGTGCCGCACAGGAAGAACTGGGCGCCAAAGTCCGCGAGTTATTGTCCAGTCACGGAATAAAAAGCCTGGCGGCCCCGGGTTTTCAAGCTCCCAGTGTGGTTGTCAGTTACACAGATGATGCCGGCATGCACAACGGTAAAAAGTTTGCTGAACTCGGTATGCAGATTGCAGCGGGCGTACCTTTGCAGTGTGATGAAGCAGAGGACTTTCAGACATTCC
Organism: Gammaproteobacteria bacterium; assembly: GCA_014239255.1. Classification (GTDB taxonomy): domain Bacteria; phylum Pseudomonadota; class Gammaproteobacteria; order Arenicellales; family UBA868; genus UBA868. Next base: position 16,871 of record JAAZZE010000041.1, on the reverse strand, counting down.
GTATCGGGCTATTTGGCCTCGACAAACTCAAGAATGTCGATAGAACGGTTACGTCACTGGCAAAAACGTTAAACAAGATGTCTCTTGAAGCGGTGGCCTGATTACAGGCCATCAAGCTGGGCGATGCCGATGGCGCTTTCGCCCGCACCGCTGTAAAAAAGATAGGCCCGGCCATCTTCAACAAAGATCCCCGGGTCGCGCAGTTCGCGAAGCCGTGAGTCAGCCGCACCCACCACTGACGTAGTGGGAGGTCGATCTGCACCCTCCCAGATCAACTCGGGACTGAGGATGACCTGCGGTCTGGAAAACTCCCAACGACCCCAGTCATCGTGCACCCCGCACTGGCTGTGATAGATCCGCTCAGGATAATCTCCGGTGCAGGAGAAGAAAAGATGCAGCACATCGCCCTGGCGCCAGAGCGCAGGATGGCGCAACTCGATGCCGCTGCCATCATTGAAAAGACGCATTGCTGGGCCGGGCTCATGTTGCGCCTCAAAAGGACCATGCCACTCTCGCGAGCGTAAAAAGACACCCCGCCAGCTGATGGCATAGGTCCACTGGCTGTATTTAAATACCCGAAAGTAAGGTGGACCCAGCAGCGGCGCTTCGGGCTTGAACGACAGCCCGTCTTTGGAGCAGGCCACACGGGTCATCTGGTCACCGTTGGGCAGCAGACCGTGGTAGTACATGCGGATTTGTCGTTGTGCCTCATCGATATGCACATCCGGGGAGGCAACATGGGCATAAAGGTACCCTCCGATCAGAGTATCCGCCCAACTTGGGCGCTCGCCAGGGGGTGGTTCTGGCGGATCAGTGGTGGCAAACAGCGATTGCGATACGTCCAGCACCCCGGGGGAGTGTATCTTCCATGGACCCGTTAATGCATTGGCATAGGCGAGACGGATATAGGTGCCTTTGTGGTGAGAAAAATAAAGGTAGTAGCGGCCAAGAGGCTGTTGAACCCAGTTGGGCACACGGATCACGCTGGGTCCGTTTATGTTGGACCCCATACGCTCGTCCATGTCCGGATGGATAATGGGCTCATCCAGTAGGCGCGTGGCGACGATGGTCATGGCAGGCAGGTTCAGGTCGCGTTGGAAAGACTGGTGCTCAGTCCTTATGGCCGTCTTTAAACAGGGCATTTGTCGTCCAGTCAAACGTGCCCGAATCACGCTCTTTGACAGCCTGCTTCCAGCCCGATGTCTCGGAGCGCTGCTTGAAATTGAGTCCTTCGGGAGAGTGGCGGGATATCCCGTCAAACAAGGTAGCAAGATTCTGTGTAGAGAAAAGACCCATGTTCTCCAGCGCCTGATTGGCCAGCAGCTTTTGCATCATCAGTTGGTTACGTGGAACACTGGCCATGCGATCAGCAAGCGCCTCGGTGGCGCTTTCCAGTTCCGACTCAGCAACGGCCTCGCCAAGACCCCAGTCAGCGGCCTGGCGGCCATTGATAAGATCGCCCGTCAGCAGCAGTCGCTTGGCCCGCTCCACCCCTACCCGGTAGATCCACATGGCAGTGGTCGGTGTGCCGAAAACCCGTGCCGGCGGGTAACCCAGTTTGGCGGTATCTGCCATCATCAGAACATCAGCACAAAGGGCGATATCGCTACCGCCGGCAACCGCATAACCATGCACTTTGCAGATAACCGGAAGGCCAGAGCGCCACAGACTCATAAAGCAATCGGTATTACGCTTCATGAAGGCGAAATCGGTCATCGGGTCCCAGGGCATCTGCTGAATTCCGGGGTTGGTGCCAGGCGTCTCAGCGAACAACGAAAGGTCATAGCCGGCACAAAAAGCCTTGCCTGCGCCGCTTAAAACGATAACGCGCACGTCGGATTCGGTGTTGGCACGCTCTACTGCAAGCTGCAAAGCTGAGGGCATCTCAAGATCAATAGCATTGAGCGCTCTTGGGCGGTTCAGAATAATTCGCCCGATTCTTCCATCACGCTCGTAGAGTACACCTGACTCACTCATGATTTGTTCCCCCTCAAAATATGGCCATTTACCGGTGATGACTTATATAACAGTGGTATCAAAGACACTACCTTGCCATGGGCAATATCCCAACGACCCGTAACTAAAATACGAGTTTACCCTGTGCCAGATTTTCAGAATAATACCGTGCCAAGGCAACCCGGACAGAACGATCTTTTGAGGTTTGATAAGCAATGAATCAAGTGCTGAAAAATACACGGTTCGCGGTTAAGGCTTTTTCGACTAAGGAAACTAGACCCAGTGAGCTCGATAGAACTATGGCAGTGCATCCGCTCAGTTATCAGGAGCTGCCATACGATCCAGAATATACGCTCTATAACAAACGTCTTACGCCGCAATCGTTGAACAATCTCAGTGATGATGAGATGTACTGGGCTGTGCGAACTGGAGTCGTTTTGCGTCATACCGGAGAGTTGCCGATTGAGATCAGCGGTCCAGATTCTGAGGTTTTACTTAACCGCGTTTTCCCCCGTGATATCGCCAAGGTAAAGCCCGGAAGGTGCAGTTATCAGTTTGCCTGTTACGAGGACGGCGGCATGATCACCGATGGCGTACTGTTACGTCTGGCTGTCGACCGCTTCTGGATGGCACAGGCCGATGGCGATCTCTATCCCTGGTACAAGGCGCATGCGCAGGGCTTGAATGTGCGAGTATACGATCCTAAGGTTTGGGTCAGTCAGATCCAAGGTCCTCGATCACTTGATGTGTTGCACGCGGTACTCGATGGCGATTATCCCGAGCCGTTTCGTTACTTTGATTGTGCAAGCGTGTCGATTGCAGGTCAGCAGGTAGTGATCAGTCGTTCGGGTTTTACCAACGAACTGGGCTGGGAGATCTACATGTCTCCCGATATCGATTTTGAGTCGCTGGGCGACCACCTACTGGAAAAGGGGCAAGAATACGGCATGGTATTGACTGCCACCCCGGTATTTCGGGCGCGGCGCATCGAGGCGGGACTGCTTAACGCTGGTAGTGATTTTGATGATACGACAACTCCTTTTGCGGTCGGGCTTGGGGCTTTTGTCGATCTTGATAAGCCTGCCTTCGTTGGCCGCAAGGCGCTTATTGATGCACCTAAAGACTGCCTGACCTGGGGCATTCGGGTCAGCCAGGGGATTGCAGCCCTGGGTCGTACGATTCAATTGGATGGGAAAACGGCAGGACGTGTCTGTTCCAGCACCTGGTCGCCATTTTTGAAGTGTGGTGTTGCGATTGCGCGCATGGACAGTGCCGATGTTGGCCCTGGCACCTCTGTTATGGTTGAGTGTATTGACGACAAAAAACGTAGCGCGATCCTGTGTGCGATGCCGTTTTATGATGAAAAGCGTGAAATTCCCCGTGGTAAATTGGTCGACATTCCGCAGCGATCATAGTTGCGCTGGCTTTACGGTTGGCGATCGACACAGTTTGACATTAGGCAAAATTAACCGGAATCCTTACCGCTCAGCACTGCCTGTAATTTTTCTGCTTCTTCGTGGGGCATCGAATAAGAGTGATCGGCATCAGGAAATTGGCCTTCTTTGACTTCCTTCACAAATTCCGAGAAAGCATTGACCGCTATTTCCCCTACGTTGCCATAACGCTTGGAAAATTTCGGCTTGAAGTTATCGAAAGCACCGATCAGGTCGGCACCATTTAGAGCCTGGCCGTAACCCGGATTCCCAGCGCCAATACTAAAAGTGAAAATATCGACCACCGCTTCAACGGCGGCCGCTACCTGGGGCGGTACCGCTTCTATCTCTATACCGACTGCCCCGGCTTCTTCAATGGCCTTTGCATTATCAATTATCTTTAGTGCATCTTCGACGGTGCGTCCCTGCGCTTTAAAGCCTCCCAATGAATTTACAAAGTGAGGGCACAGACCTACATGACTCATTACAGGTATGCCGGCGTCAGCAACAGCTTTGATAATGTCGAACTTCTCGCGCCCGCCCTGCAGTTTGACTGCCTCAGCTCCACCTTCTTTTACTAATCGTAATGCGTTGTGGATCGCAAGATCACTTGTTGCATAGGAGCCAAACGGCATTGCTGTGATACACAAGGTATTGGGGGCACCACGGCGCACGGCCTTGATGTGCTCAATCATCTGATCAACCGTCATCGGTAGCGTGGTCGAATGACCATACAGGGTCATTCCAAGGCTGTCGCCAACGCCGACAATATCAACGCCGCCGCGCTCGGCCCATTGAGCCATCAGAAAGTCACCCACGGCGACTAGTGTCGTTTTTTGCTTTCGCTTTTTTCGATCTTTAAGATCCGGGATGGATAACTTCTTTTTCGGTTCACTCATTGTTGTTCCCAGTTTAATTCTGGATAACTTCTAAATAATTGTTATCAAATAATAAATTATTGAAAGGTGAGACTAAATAATTGACGAAAGATACCAGAGTTATCTATCATCGCGCCAGATATATTGAGCAAGGTGCAGACCAGTTTAGGAGTCGCAGCTATGAAAAAACACGATGTTATGGCGATAAAGCCTAAAGTACTCGATGACCACCAGCGTGAGGCGTTTTTCGAAAAAGGCTACCTCGTCATTAACGAGTTTCTTGATCAGAAGTGGCTTGATCGGATTTGGGAGGTTACCAATAACATTATCGAGCAAAGCAAAGAGGTCTATGAATCGGACGGCAAGTTCGATCTTGAGCCGGATCACAGTGCGCAAGATCCCCGACTACGTCGATTGACTTATCCAACCGCACATCACAATCTGTACTGGGAATTCGCCAGTCGTGGCCCAATTGTTGATGTTGCCGAGGATCTACTTGGACCCAATGTTGTTTTTCACCACTCCAAACTGAACTTCAAGTGGTCTGGTGGTGGTGAAGAGGTTAAGTGGCATCAGGATTATCCATTTTACCCACAGACGGGTTATTCGATTTTGGCTATCGGGATGTACCTCAGCGATGTTGACCACGAAATGGGTCCGATGGGCGCTATACCCGGGAGCCAGTTTGGCCCGATATATGACCACTACTCGGAGGATGGCGAATGGACCGGTGCCTTGTGCGACAAAGACTTAAAAGGATTACCGATGGAGTCTGTAGAGTGGATGTGGGGCAAAGCGGGAACCATCACCGTACATAACGCGCGGACGGTGCATGGCTCAATGCCCAATTTCTCGCCAAGACCAAGACCGTTGTTGATTAATGCCTACTCATCAGCCGATGTTCTGCCACTGACTGCGTTTCCGGGCTCTGAGAGCGCACACAACTGCACATTGATACGGGGTACAGCGCCGACGCAGGTAGAACTTGAAGCAAAAGCGTGTACGTTACCGCCTGACTGGTCCGGCGGTAATTACACCTCAATATTCGAGAAACAGCAAACTAAGATGGGTTAGGTAATGAATATGTCCACGAACCAAAGGCAAGCTACTGGTCAGGGCCTGTCCAACGGCATGTTGGAAGATAATTACCCGCGCAATATGTGGTGGGTTGCCGCGCGCGGTGATGAAGTCGGCGAGAAACCTTTGGCCCGTTGGTTGCTCGAAAAACCCGTGGTCCTGTACCGGCTTAAAGATGGCACACCGGTTGCGTTGGATGACCGCTGTCCACATCGTTGGGCCCCGTTATCTGCTGGACGCGTCGTCGACGATCTACTCATCTGCCCCTATCATGGAATTGAATTTGGCAGCGATGGACGATGCACCCGTATACCTACCCAGGATACGATCCCAGATAGCATGAGAGTGCGTAGTTATCCGTTAGTAGAATCAGGCGCGTTTGTCTGGATCTGGATGGGTGACCCAGAGAAGATCCCAGCTTGCGACCCTCCTGTTGATATGTCCTATACCGCAGATCCGAATTGGTCAGTGGTACTGGGTTACTATGAGGTGGCTGTAAATTGGGTCTTAATCCGGGAAAATGTTCTGGATCTCACACATATTGCCTATCTGCACAGCAAAACCTTCAAACAGGATGATTGGGCGAGCGTTCCTGAAGTCTCTATGGATGGCGATACCGTGACCTATCGGCAGGACTTTGATCTGGGTCCGCTCAGTCCACTTTTTTGTCATGCGATGGGTTTCAGTGAAACCAAATCGGTCAAGCGTGAGCAGGAGGGCCGCATGCCGTCCCTGGCAGTATCGTTTTCCGATTGGAACGTGCATGATCCAGAAGCACAGCCTGGAGTTCGCGCCGACTTTTTGATGCGCGGCTGTCATATTGTGACGCCGTCCCAGCGAGGCAAGACACATTACTTCTGGGGAGCGGCCTTCGATATTCCCAATATTTCAACAGAGCTTTGTGAGCGCACCCGGGCAAGTGTTACCGAGGCCTTTGACGAGGATAAAGCGCTGCTCGAGCAACTTTATGCTCAGGTCAGCATGGACCCTTGTGGAGTTGATTACCCCGAGATTGGCCGGCTGGGTGATACGGCCGGGGTAAGGGTACGCCAGGTGCTCCAGAGAAAACTGGCAGCAGAAGACAGATCGCTCAGTGGATAGTACAAAGCCTGAAAATTAGTCCCGAATTAGGCGAAAATTACAACCATGCTAAGTGATCGACAGCGTGATTATCGACACGAATATCGGTCGCGTATTGATAGCTGGTACAACGGTCCGGTCCACGTATTTCTGATTTATGCCATTGGCCTTACTGCACTATGGCTGTATGCCCAGCATTTAGAGAACGTGCGTTGGTGGGAATGGCTTTCAGTGCCAGCCTTTCTTCTGGGTTGTAATATATTCGAATGGTATCTGCACTTGAAGATTATGCACCGACCGCAAAAATCCAAAGCCTTGCGGGCTATCTACAATCGCCATACCTTGCAGCATCATCAGTTCTTTACAGATTCTGAGATGCGTTTTCGCGATCACAAGGACTGGCGGGTGACTTTTTTCCCACCTTATGCATTGGTAGTATTTATCTTGATCTCAATACCGGGAGCCCTACTGTTTTATTTTTTGCTGACACCTAATATCGGCTGGTTGTTTATCTGCACCACAACCGGTATCTACCTTGTCTATGAATTCATGCACTTTTGCTGCCACATCGATGAAAACCGGTTTGTTCGATATGTGCCTTTGGTGAATACACTGCGTCGTCACCACACTGCCCACCATCATTCACGACTGATGATGGAAAATAATATGAACCTGACTTTTCCTATTGCAGACTGGCTGTTTGGAACATCGGATCTGGACCGGGGCTTGCTGGGGCATCTTTTTAATGGTTACAACGAGCGGTATCTCAAGGCCAAATTGCGCGACCATGCTCAGCGCCCTGATCAGGCCGCAGCAGAACCCATCACTGGCTGATCCAAAGAGTCTATGCCGACCCATATCAAAATCATTGTTTCGGTCATTACACTTGTGGTTGGCGCCGCGTTTTATTTTTCTGAAAGCCACTATGGGGAGACGATCCTTGGCTGGGTGGGGATAGGGTTATCGGTGTTTATGGTGATTGCCATGTGGCTTTTTCGTGAGCCGGGTCGGCGAAACTGATATTGTGGTATGAAACATTATCTAGGGTGTCGAACCATCGATGGCATTATTGTTACTGTTGATGGTGTCCCGCTGGATCCACGTTATGACCTTGAGAGGTTTACTGAGCTGGGTTTTGAGTGGTCCTACAAGGGCGATTCTCCACAGCAGTTAGCCCTGGCGCTGATTGCCGACTGCGTTGGGTCAGATCAGGCCCGCCGGTGGTCGGAGCCATTTATGGTCAAGGTGGTTGCGCACCTTGATAATGACTGGCGGTTGACTGACGCCGATATCCGCACTGCCATGGTGTGTGTGAACCCTGAGTTTACGAATGACTGATGATAATTTCCGGTATTCAAAATAGTTCTTCAAAGACACATGGATAACAAAGAGCTTGTTCACATGGTTTACCGGGGGGTATATCCAGCCGCCACATCGACAGTCAAAATATTCCGCCGAGGAATCGAGCAATCTCCCTATGCTGAAAAATGGATTACTGAGGACACCATTTATTCGATATACGCAAGTCGTTTGTCTGCAGTGGGGACAGATCAGGATGACCCTTTGGACAAGTACTGGAAATTGCGGCGCAACATCATGCTTTACGATATTCCGGAAAGACCGATCGATATCCGGGGTCCAGATGCGGCCCGTCTTTTGGAAAAAGCCTTTACCCGCAAGATCAGTGATCTGAAAGTTTGGAGGGCACGTTATGGCATTATCTGTGCGCCCAATGGCGGGCTTGTGATGGATGGCGTGCTGATCCGGTTGGCCGAGGATCATTTCTGGTATGTCGAGGCTAATGGTGACACTGCGAAATGGTTCTTGGCGTTGTCCGATGGGATGAACGTCAGCATAAGCGATCCAAAATCGAGAGTACTTCAGATCCAGGGGCCCAACTCACTCAAGTTTCTTGATGCGGCAGCACCTGGACAGATGCCCGAGAACTTTGGCTACTTCCATGCAGGAATGTTTGATTTTGATGGTCAAAGCCTCTTGGTCTCGCGAACCGGATGGACCGGAGAATTGGGTATCGAGATCTATGGCCATGCCCAGTTAGATCATTCGGCATTGTGGGATTACCTTTTTAAGGTGGGCGAGGCTTTTCAACTTGAACGTGCCGGTAGTGCGTCCCTGGGGTTGCGGCGTATTGAGGCGGGTATTTTGGATTACCAGTCGGATATAGACCTCACCATGACCCCTTATGATGCAGGATTGGGTGACTATGTGGATTTATCGAAAGGAGAGTTCGTTGGCCGACAAGCACTTGAATATGTCAATAAGTCCTGTCGACTCTATGGTTATGTTAGTGAGACAGCCATACCCAACTCAGGGCTGGAAATTTTTCAGGGCAGTAACAAGGTTGGTATAACCAAGAGTAGTTGCTGGTCACCTACTTTGGAAAAAGGAATCGGATATGTGGTTTTTGATCATCCAGATTCTGTGGGGGAAGATTGGTTTGGCAAGACCCTTTCCCTTTATGATTCAAACCAGGAGCACCACGACTGTGTGATTGTCGAACTGCCCTTTTTTGATAATGAGAAGAAAATTCCCCGGGGTTTATCTGATGGCTTATCTTTCAGAGATTAGATACCCCCTTAGAAACTTTTAACTAAAGAGTTGTTGGTTATATTCCAGGTTGAGTTCGATAGCTTCCAGGTAATAAACTCGATTTATTCGCAAGCCAGCACCGTTGGGTTAAGTCTTGTAGATCACTAATTGGATGGAACACTTATGACATCTCAGAATCGCATACGTAATCTTTTTGAACTTGAAGGAAAGGTCGCTTTGGTCACTGGCGCCAGTAAGGGTATTGGTGAGGCTATGGCGAGAGGCCTTGCCGAGTTTGGCGCCAAGGTGGTGGTCAGCAGTCGCAAGGCGGATGCGGTTGAATTGGTTGCTGAGTCATTTAGAGCGGATGGCTTGGAGGCAAGCGGCATTGCAGCCAATATGGGTCGGATCGAGGATATCGAATCGCTGGTGGATCAGGTTGTACGTGTTTACGGTGGCCTGGATATCGTTATCAATAACGCCGCAACCAATCCAGTCTACGGTCCCATACAGCAGACCGATGAGCGCGCGTTTGACAAGATCATAGATGTCAACCTCAAGGGCCCGTTTGCTTTATGCAAGAAAGCCTACCCGATTTTCAAAGAGCGTGGCGGAGGCTCCATCATGCATATCAGTTCCATCGGTGGACTGACACCTGAGAAGGGCATCGGTATGTATAGTGTCAGCAAGGCGGCGTTGATTAATCTGACTAAGGCCATGGCCCAGGATTGGGGTTCGGACAATATACGGGTGAATGCGATCTGCCCGGGGCTTATCAAAACCAAGTTCAGCGAAGCACTGTGGAGCGATGAGGCGAATCTAAAGCGGTTTCTGCACAGCATTCCGTTGGGTCGCCTGGGTATGGCCGATGACATCGCTGGCCTTGCGGTTTATCTGGCCTCGGATGCATCGGCATATTGCACTGGTGGAGTGTATATGGTTGATGGGGGGTACGCGGCTTCTTGAAGGCGTAGTCATTCTCATCGGTTGATGGCTTGCGAACGAAGGCCGCGGCACTATGGTTTGGGCGTTTGACCTTTTGGGGCATTAACTATTTACAAGCTTCAACTGACTGAGTCACTATTTCCTGCACAAACCGACGAGGATCTCCGTGAGATAACCGTCGGTAATCTGCTGCGCGAGATTGCTGCACATCGGCCCGATGCCTGCGCCTTGGTTGAAGTTGATATTGAAGGTGCAACAGGGCGCGCCTGGACGTATAAGCAGTTTCTGGACGATAGTGAGAAACTGGCATTTGCTTTGTCGAGTCGATTCTCGCCCGGGGAAAGACTTGTTATTTATGCCCCGAGCGTCCCGAAATGGTTGCTGATGGAATATGCCTGCGCACTTTGTGGCGTCGTGCTGGTTACCGCAAACCCGGCATACCAGGAAAAAGAACTGCGATTCATTCTAGAGCAATCCGGAGCGGTCGGACTTTTTCATACCGATAGTTTCCGGGGTAACCCTCTGACAAAGATTGCACGACAGGCTGCGGCTGGGCTTGATGTAGTACGTGAGATCGTTGACATACATGACAACGAGGCGTTGCATCGTACTGGAAAGCGTGACATTGGCTTGCCTGAAGTTAAACCAGGTGATGCGGTGATGATTCAGTACACTTCGGGGACAACGGGATTTCCCAAGGGCGCGGTGCTGACACACCGGGGTCTTGTTAACAATGCCCGGTTCTATGCCGGACGCCTGGGGGTCTGCGGCGATTCGGTGTGGGCCAACATTATGCCGCTGTTTCATACTGCAGGCTGCGGTATGGTCTCGTTGGGTTGCCTGCAGGCTGGCTGTAAGATGTTACTGATCCCGGTGTTTGATCCGTCTGTTGTCACCCAACTGATTGAAAGAGAAAAGGTGACGACCATCCTGGGTGTACCCACCATGATGGTTGCACTGATCGATGCTCTCGAACAGGAAACGCAGAATATGGCGTCGGTAAAGATGATTTCATCGGGTGGATCAATGGTTGCGCCAGATTTGGTGCGAAAGATCAAGATCGTATTCGGCTGCAATTTTGGCACTTTGTATGGCCAAACAGAAACATCACCCGTGATTACACAGCACCACCATGACGATACTATGGATGATATTTGCACGACGATCGGTCAGCCACTGCCTCAGACCAGTGTCGCGATACGAAGCATTGCCGATAACCATGTCGTACCCCTGGATACAGTTGGAGAAATCTGCGTCAAGGGCTATTGCAATATGATTGGCTACCACGCGAACCCCAAAGCGACTGCTCAGGCGGTTGACCCGCAAGGATGGCTGCATACAGGAGACCTTGGCACTATGGATGCCCGCGGGTTTTTGCGCATTACCGGGCGGGTCAAAGATATGATCATTCGTGGTGGTGAAAACCTGTTCCCGGCCGAGATAGAGAATGTTCTCCTCGAACATCCGTCGGTAACCGAAGTTTCGGTGGTGGGACTGCCAGATGACAAGTGGGGCGAGGTGGTTGCCTGTTTTATCCGCAGTGAGTCCACTGATGCGCTTGATCCAGCTGAACTACATGCTTATTGTCGCGAGAGACTGGCCCCGCAGAAAACACCAACCGTGTGGTGTGCCGTGGATGCATTTCCCCTAACCGGATCTGGAAAGATTCAGAAATTTTCGCTGCGTGAGGGATATCTTGCCGGGCAATACCAACCGCTCATAAACGAATAAAAATAAGGAGATAGTTTCCATGCAGGTTGAAGGAAAAAACATTGTAGTCACCGGCGGTGCCAGCGGGATCGGTAAGGCACTGGTGGAGCGTTTTGCACAAGAAGGTGCACAGGTCGTAGTAGCTGATCGAAGCCGAGACAAAGCGCAGGCGGTGGCCGATGCGATCGATGGTCTTGCTGTGGGTTGTGATGTCACGGTAGAGCAGCAGATCCAGGATCTGGTGGCAAAGGCGCAGGATCATTTAGGCGTGATTGATCTTTTTTGCTCTAACGCCGGGGTGTGTTTCGGTGAGGCCGATCTTGCGACCTCGGCCACCAATGCGCAGTGGCAGACCTGTTGGGATGTGCATGTCATGGCGCACGTTTACGCGGCAAGAGCAGTATTGCCTGCGATGATCGAGCGGGGTGAGGGTTACCTGCTGCAGATGGCTTCTGCCGCCGGTTTGCTCAATCAGATCGGAGATGCTGCCTATTCGGCCAGTAAGCATGCCGCAGTAGGTTTTGCTGAAGCACTCGCGATCACTCACGGTGATCAGGGAATCAGGGTTTCGGTGATCTGTCCACAGTATGTGGCAACCCCGATGCTGGGTTATAACGATGGCGAAAACCCCCCCGATCTGCCAGGGGTGCTTGTTCCCCGAGATGTCGCTCAGAGCGTGATCGATGGTCTCGCACAGGAGCGTTTTTTGATCCTGCCACATCCCCAGGTAGGAAAGTTCATTCAGCACAAGACCAGCGACTATGACCGGTGGCTCAAGGGGATGCAGCGCCTGCGCGGGAAAATCCTGGATGAGGTAGGATCAACTCAGTTAGACAAAATGCACAAACTGGTCTGAACCAGTTTTTTTGATGCGAGGGAGAGCGCGCTATGCCGTCTTTTGATGTGGTCAGTGAAGTAGATTCACACGAACTCAATAATGCCGTTGACCAGGTAAACCGCGAAGTGAGCAACCGTTTTGATTTCAAAGGCAGCGACGCCCGGGTTGAGCACAAGGAGCCCTTGCTGACCATTTTTGCCGATGATGAATTCAAGGTGGGGCAGGTGCGCGATATCCTCGACATCAAACTCGTCAAGCGAGGAATCGATATTGCCTGCCTTCAGGCAGGAGAGGTTAAAGAGCGTGGTGCGGGCAAGGCACAACAGGAAATCACTGTGCGAAGTGGAATCGATACGACCCTGGCCAAGACCCTGGTGAAAAAGATAAAAGGGGCCAAGATGAAAGTCCAGACAGCAATCCAGGGAGAGCAACTGCGGGTATCAGGCAAGAAACGTGATGAACTGCAGGCAGCAATTGCATTGCTTAAAGAAGAGGACGTTGGATTACCTTTGCAGTACGTCAATTTTCGCGACTAGTCGATGCACTGAAGGTTGCCCAGCTACCGAAGAGATTGGTCATGAAAGAAATTGAGTTCTGGTTTTCCATTGGTAGTACCTATTCCTATCTTTCAGTAACGCGCCTGCCGCAAATTGCCCGCGAGACGGGAGTTTCATTTTCCTGGCAGCCTTTCAGTGTACGTAGCATCATGCGCGAGATGGACAATGTTCCATTTCCCCCCAGCAAGCAGGTCAAGGTCGATTACATGTGGCGTGATATTGAGCGACGTGCAACGGGCTATGGTTTTACCGCAAAGGTACCCGCGCCTTACCCGCTGCAGGAATTCGACCTGGCTAACCGGGTTGCAGTGCTAGCCATGCAGGAGGGCTGGTGTGAGGACTATGTGCAGGTCACTTATCGGCGCTGGTTTGTCGACGGTCTTGAAGCAGGCAGTGAACCCAATCTTTCGCAGACCCTGGCCGAAGTAAGCCAGGATACAGCGCGCGTAGTCGAGCGCGCCAATGGCCTTGATATCGAGGCGGCCTACGTCGAGCAGACGGATCGTGCACAACGCGCGGGCATTTTTGGTAGCCCGTCCTTCATCGTCGATGGTGAGGTGTTCTGGGGCGATGATCGCCTGGAAGACGCCATTATCTGGGCAAAGAAACCTGACTGAATCGCCTGTTCTACCAGCGCTCTCCAAAGGGGCGCAGATCCAACTCGAAAGTCCAGGCAGACCTGTCCTGTTGAGTTAGTACGAAAACGCTATTCGCAATTGCATCTGGCTTCATAAAATAATCATCGGCCTTATCGGGCATGCGTGTCCGTGTGCGTTCAAGGTCAATAATGCCATCGATGATCAGGTAGCCCACGTGAATTCCTTTGGGGCCAAGGTCACGGGCCATGGACTGGGTTAGGCTGCGCTGTGCCGCCTTGGCGGATGCGAAAGCTGTCGATCGGGCACCGCCGCGAAGTGAGGCCGTGGCCCCGATCACCATGATATTGCCTTCACCTCGTTCGCTCATCCCGGGGATCACCTGCTGGGCACATACCAGCAAGCCAAGGGCGTTAGTAGCCCAGGACGAGTGCATTCCCTCAACAGAGGTTTCCATGATCGAGGTCCACTGGCCAGATCCAGCGTTATAAACCAGGGTGTCGATCGGGCCTGTCTGATCATGAATCTGCGAGAAAATGGCTTTAATAGCGTCGGGTTCTCGAACATCGCACACCATAGGAATAGATCCTGGAATTTCCCTGGATAAACTGTCCAGGTAATCCTGGTTGCGGGCCAACATCACTACGGTGTAACCCTCCGCGCTGAACCGTCGACTGAGTGATGCACCATTACCTGGTCCGACACCGGCGATAACACAGACTTTATTCATGAGGTATGCTCCATTGCGGTCCGATAAGGGTTGGGGGTATTAAAGAACGTTCGCTTACTGTCTGAGGATAGAGTTGACGTCAGGTGTAGCGCCTGTCAGCACGGTAGGGTGCAATATCAATAGCGGGTGTTTTTTTGGCAATCAATGCGCTGATGATTTTACCCGTGGTTGGGCCCATGGTCACGCCTAACTGCCCATGGCCCACCGCCAGCCAAGTATCTGCTACGCCGGGCGCAGGCCCGATGACTGGCAGGGTGTCGGGCATGAAGGGTCGGGCTCCCATCCATTGCGAGCCGTGGGTATGGGTAAGCCCGGGGAAAAGATGGCGTTGGGCTTTTTCGACCAGCACCTCGGCGCGCCGGTAGTTGGGCAAGGCATCAAGTGGTGCGATCTCTACAGTACCCGCAATACGCAGTCCACTTTCTACAGGTGTATTGACAAAGCCCCCACTCGCGTAAACCACGGGACGGGAAAGGGAGACACCACTATCTGCGATATCAGTGTGGTAGCCGTGCAGCGGCGCCAGCGGAATACGGATCCCCAGGTCAGAAAGCAAAGTGTTGGCCCAACAGCCAGCCGCAATAACCAGTTTATCGACGTCGAGTTGTGACCCATCGAGCAGATGCAAGCACTTGGTTTTGGCTGATCCCATTTCGATACGCTTGATATCTGCGATGATGATCTCGCCGCCCAACTCCGAGAAATACTCAGAAAGTTCACGAGTGAGTCGTTGTGGGTCGGTGAATGAGCGCCAGCCATGCGCAATCAGGCCGAACTTCCCGCGGGTATCGACATCGGGCTCCAGGTCACGAAGCGTATCGTTATCCAGTTCAGTTATCTGGTGACCTTCGTTGGCACGTAATTTCCAGCTGAACCGATCGGCATCGTATTGCTGGCGGCTGTCATAAAGATAGAGTACTTCGTTTCTGGTCCAGATATTCTGTATATCAGCCGCTTCAATGACATCGTCAAAATCATTTTGCGCGTGGGCAGTAATGGCACCCAGGTGATGGCAGATCTGCGCCACCCGGGGCGCTCGGGCATTCAGTAAAAAGCGCGCCAGCCATGGCAGGGCAGTAGGTAAATGACCGGGGCGGATCGCCAGTGGACCTTCGGGATTCACCAGCCACCCGGGCAGTTTGCCCATAACGCCCGGCTTCGAAAGAGGCACAATCTCACTGACGGCCAGCAGCGCGCAGTTGCCGAATGTTGCCTGGCCGCCGATGCTGCCACGCTCAATCAGGGTGGTGGCAACGCCTTCACGCTGCAGAGCAAGCGCGCAGGATACACCGATGATGCCACCGCCGATCACGGTGACTTCAGCCAATTATCGCACTCCCCGTTTACGCATAGCCTGAGTCAGTCGACTCCTTCGACAATACGCAGATCGCGAACGACTCCGCCATCCAGTGCTTTGAGAGCCTCCTGGTAGGCGGGTGATTCATAGGTTGCGAGCGCCTGTTCATAACTGTCGAATTCGACCAGCACGGTTCGTTCAGCAACTGCGTCTTCTTTGGACTGCATTTGTCCGCCGCGCACCAAAAAGCGCCCGCCATTATTTTGCACGGCCGTTCCCGCTAGTGCGACATAAGCCGCGAGCTTATCTGCATCTATGATCTCACGGTAGGCCGACATCCAGTATCCCTTCGCCATTTTTGTATCTCCTTATCAGGTTTAGATTAAACAGAAAAACTGTTGTTGTATATTCACGACTTTATGAGCGCCACCTGAGTGCCAAGGCCAGTTTTACCGGATAGGCTTTCATGCCTGGGTAATTTCAGTCAGCGCCTCAAGCAGTGTAAGTACTTCAGCCTTAGTGTTGTAGTGACAAAAAGAGGTTCGGATACAACTGTCCATCTCGAGGGGATCAAGAATGTTCCCCGAAAAATAATCCGCCTTGCGCACGTGGGTTCTGATACCGCGCTGGTTCAGTGCACCGACTACCTCGGCTGATGGAATACCTGCAAAGGCATACGATACCAGGCCTTCACGGTAGGGGTTGTCCGGACCGCCTACAATATAAGCACCCGGCAGTGCCCGGATTCCGGGTTGGCCGCCGGCTCCGTTGATTGCAATATCCACAAGATGGGCTTCTTGGGTCATCATGGCGTTGCCGGCAGCTTCAAGCCGTGCACGTCGGTCCGACAAGTCACTGACCTGGCTGCCGAGCCAATCAAGGTATTTGACGACTTCACTGAAGGTTGCAAACGCGCCCGTGTCGCGGGTACCTAACTCCCAGAAATCATCTGCTGTGCCGTCGAGCTTCTCATGAGGCAGGGTGCTCATGCGGGGTGAGACCCAGCCCACACCGTAATTGTGTCGGGAGAAGACCTTGTAGCCGGACAGGGCGCATCCATCCACACCGCACGCGCCCATATCCATTACGCCATGGGCCGCGTGCTGGATACTGTCTACAATAATGAAGCACTGCGGCGCCACGGTGCGAATAGCTTGTGCCACCGCTTGTACATCAATTGTCATGCCCGTGACGGGACTGGTCTGAATGATGGTGGCAACACGT
>JAAZZE010000040.1 GCA_014239255.1 Gammaproteobacteria bacterium | reverse complement strand
GTGGGTTGGTGTGGCATTCGTCTGTGCTCTCATTGGAGATTTATGGGCGCTTATTAATCCTTTTCGAACAGTTTTTTCGTGGGCAGAGCGGATCTTTTATCGCCTGACGAACGGCGGCCAGCTGTCCTTGGCTCGCCCGTACCCATCGATACTAGCTATGTGGCCAGCAGTTGCAGGGC
Organism: Gammaproteobacteria bacterium; assembly: GCA_014239255.1. Taxonomy (GTDB): domain Bacteria; phylum Pseudomonadota; class Gammaproteobacteria; order Arenicellales; family UBA868; genus UBA868. Next base: position 21,268 of record JAAZZE010000040.1, on the reverse strand, counting down.
TACTGATATTTTTCTGGGCGGAATTAATCTGGTCTGGCGGCACTGTGCCGAGAAATCTAGCTGTCGCGATTGTTATTTACGCGCTCGTCACATGGGTTGGAATGTTCGTCTACGGGCGTGATGTCTGGTTACAGAACGCAGACACCTTTTCCATCGTCTTTGGAATACTTGCTCGATTCGCACCGCTGGAACTACGTGTCGCCAATGACAAGGCGTTGATCAATAGCTGTACCAGTCCCGCTTGTCGAGATAAAACGCAAGATTGTGTGAACGGTTACCATTGCCTCACCAGAGCTGGGTCGGGTCGTTGGGATTGGAACCTGCGACCTCCAGCGCTGGGACTGTTGAACGATCAGCGAGTCACTTTCTCGATGATGGTTTTGGTCATCGTGCTACTGGCGACGGTTACCTTTGATGGCTTGTTGGAGACCCCCTTGTGGGCTCATATATTGGATCGCACCCTGACCGGCGAAATCCGATGGGTAGGCAGTGGTGCGCTGGTTCTATTTTCCACCGGGTTCCTGTTTATCTATCTATTTTTTTGTGCATTGATGTGTCGGTTTGCCAAACGTTATGGTGGCGGTAACCGAGCCGATCATCCCAAAAACACTCTAGAGCTCGCGAGTCTTTTCGTGCTGACTCTGGTCCCTATTGCGATTGCCTATCATCTGGCCCACTATCTCTCTTTTCTACTTATTACGGGGCAGTATGTGATTCCCCGTATATCTGATCCCTTCGGGTATCACTGGAATCTATTCGGGACTTTGGACTATCAGGTTGATACTGGCCTGCTCAGTGCCCGTGTTGCTTGGTATCTGGCAGTGAGTTTTGTGGTGATAGGCCATGTGTACGCGGTATACCTTGCCCATGTGGTGGCAGGTCGTATCTTTGGTGAAGGCCGTGCCGCGTTTTTAAGCCAGATACCAATGGTCTTGCTGATGGTCCTGTACACCATGGCAAGCTTATGGATATTGGCACAGCCCATGGTTTCCTAGCGAGAGGTTTGATTGATTTATAGCAACAAATGGAACTATCAGCGTGCAAACAAATGGTTCTACCTTCTGCGGCGGTATATAATTCAGCCTTGGCGAACCAAATATTGAGTAATGGTTGTTATGAGTGAGCAGAGCAGCGGTTTAAGTGAAATGCAGGGTGTGGGCAGAGTAGTCCTCATCCTCGGACTCGGTGTGTTTCTGATTGGAATGATTGGATTATTTGTGATGTAGCTGCGACACCCCGATCCCAGTTGACGCTCTGGATAACAGTCGGTAAATCAGCCTCAGCTAGATGACTGTTTCCTTTTTCCCCGAAATAACTGAATAAGCGGCGGCACGATCGCGAACACAAGGCTGTTCCACAACCAACTTTCGTCGTTTGTATACGCGTGAGTGATAACCCCGCCGAAAACTACAGCGCAGCCAAGCGTGACCGCGTTTTTCATTGATCGATTGACTGATCCTAGTTGCGGGAACAGTCGACCGATAATGTTGTTGTAGCCTTCCCCGAATCGAATGATATCCTGATGCACGATAAGCAAAACAAGTACGCAACCTAAAACCAAGAGCAAGATGATGTAATCCATGTCGAGATGTATATCAGAGATTGCGGGGGCGAAACAGGTCTTTCACAGAAATCCGCTCTCGCCAGATCAGTTGTGCCAGGATCGGTATAACTGCGATACTGAAAGCACCGTAAAGCCAGCGCAGGTCCGTGCTAAAGAAGTAACCGCAAAGACAAGATACACACAACAGTCCAGCAAGGATGACAGCAGTGTACAAAGTTCAACTGAGCCCGATCAGTGAAGCGGATGCGAAAAACGGATAAACGCAACCGACCAGCGAGATAATCAGTAAGAGAATTATAGTGAATCGCATGGGTTATTCCTGAAATAGCAGTGCACACCGTTCGAAAGCGAACGTCGATCTGGTGTGGAGCAAAAGACTATTTGACATGTGGATCATCGTCAGAGCCGTTCCAGGCGAGTTTCCAACCGATCCAGAAGATTGCAATGCAGATGACCAATCCGAACGCCGCAAAGAGTAAATAGCCAATTCTCATAAGTCTTTAATTTTAGTTCATTTTTAGTCAATAATCAGGAATCACCAAGCAAGGAATAGGCATGTGTTTTAAGTGAGCGCTGTCGATGATGCCATCAGCCCAGTTAGCCCACCATTTCGTTTTTGACACAAACCTTATTATGCGATGCGAACCATGGCGCCTCTTTAAGCCGTTGATAGCGCTGCGCCCAGTCATTATGGGACAATATTGAACCCCTGGTTGGGGCGTAATGATAAGCCCAGAGCGAGGCTAGTTATTGGTGGGGAATCGGAGACATCATCTGATTCAGCGAAACCAGGAAACTACAAGTACTCCACATTTCCACAAATACTGATCGGCTGCCCTGAAATTTTAGCCCCCAAAGGTGAGCAAAGAAACAGTGCTTGATTGGCAACATCCTGCGCCGTCACCATTTTGCGAAGGGAAATCTTATTGATGTACTCTTGCTCCATCTCTTCATAAGAAACTCCCACCGTTTTCGCCCTTGCGGAAATAACCTGCTCTATTCTAGGCCCTTCCACAATACCGGGTAACAAAGCATTAACCCGAATCCCTTGTGGCCCCAACTCGATCGCCAGGCTTTTAATCAAGCCAACAATGGCCCATTTGGTCACCGCGTAGGGCGTACGGTATGCATAACCCAAGCGACCGGCCACCGAGGACAGGCAGATAATTGAAGCGTTGTCAGATTGCTTTAACATGGGTACAGCGAGGCGCGCACAATAAAACTGACCGTTCAGATTGATATCGATAGTCTGGTGCCACTTATCACTGGACAACTCTTCGATACTCCCTGTCTGACCGGCTATTCCAGCGTTATTGATAAGTACGTCAAGCCCGCCCATTTGACGACTCACATCTTCAAACAATTGAGCGACTTGCACCTCTTGCGATACATCGCAGTTGGTTATACCCCAGTCAGGATGCGCTATCGCGCAATCAGTTAATGCCTCTTCAGATATATCGCAGATATGCAGTTGTGCGCCTTCTCGAGCAAAGGTCTGGGCAATGGCCAACCCGATACCGCTGGCACCCGCTGTGACAAGTACCCGCAAATCCTTAACCATACCCGTTGTTTCAACCATGTGGTTATGTATTGACCCTTATAGAATTTATGCGAAACACTTCCGATGCTTAAAAAGCAACCTGATCGGCGCCTTTAAGTTGAAGCGTAGCGCGCGCCTCATCCGGTGTTGCCACTTCAAACGATAAGCCTTCAATAACTTGACGAATTTTACTGACCTGATCGGCATTGGTCTGCGCCAGTTCACCTGGCGAAATCCAAAGAGAGTCTTCCAGGCCTACCCGTACGTTGGAGCCTTGTGCTAAGCCTTGTGAAGCCAGCGGAATTTGATTACGACCCGCCCCGAGTATTGACCACTGATAATTATCGCCAAACAATCGGTCTGCGGTGCGTTTCATGTGCATAAGATCTTCAGGGTGTGCACCGATGCCGCCCAGTAAACCAAATACAGATTGAATAAACAAAGGTGTTTTTGCTAACCCTCGATCAACGAAATGTGCCAGATTATACAGGTGAGAAATGTCATAGCATTCAAACTCAAAACGAGTGCCGTTTTCATTACCAATGCGCAAAATGGTTTCGATATCTGCAAAGGTGTTTTTGAACACCAGATCCCGTGAATTCTCCAAATGCTGGCGTTCCCATTCGTAATTAAACTCGGAGAACCGCTTCAACATAGGGTACAAACCAAAGTTCATTGATCCCATATTGAGCGAAGCGACTTCCGGTTTGAACACCGCAGCAGGCTGCATGCGTTCAGTCACTGTCATGTGCGGGCTGCCGCCTGTAGTGATATTAACCACCGCATCGGTTGCTTGTTTGATGCGTGGCAGGAACTTTCCGAACACATCTGGATCTTGTGTAGGTTGTCCGGTTGCCGGATCACGGGCATGTAAATGTAAAATAGCTGCCCCCGCCTCGGCAGCCGCAATGGCGGCGGTGGCTATTTCATCAGGCGTAACCGGAAGGTAAGGTGACATGCTGGGTGTATGGATTGCGCCAGTCACGGCACAGGTAATGATAACTTTGTGTTTTGGCTTAGCCACGAGTTCAATTCTCCTGCTTGGATTTGTGGGCGACGAGCGCTGCCAGACGATTGTCTCGCCAATCTTGGCGTTGGCCGATATCGTCACGCTTAAGTACTTCACGGCGAGCAGCATCAACGCCGGCTACGGATGATTTGTCCCAATCCGGGGGTGTAGATTGACTGGCCGCCATAACGTGGTACATCCGGCCATAGCGTTGTGCGTAGTCAGCCAGTCCGGCGGGTGCGTTCAAGTCAATGGTTTCAAACGGCCCCATAAATGACCAACGTAAGCCCAGACCATCACGCATGGTTTTATCAACATCTTGGGGGGTGACATACCCGCCCTGAACCAGGCGCAAAGCCTCATTCAGTAACGCGCCTTGCAAACGGTTAAGAATAAATCCGGGAATTTCTTTTTGCACCGTGATCGGTGTTTGGTTAACCGCACTCATGATTTGGTAGGCTGTTTGAGTGATATCTGGATCAGTCCATTTTGCGGGAGAGATTTCTACCAATGGCACCAGATGTGGTGGATTAACGGGATGCACTACCAACACACGATGACGCCCACTCAGGTGAGCTGCAAATTCGGAAACCATAAAACCAGAGGTGGAACTCGCTAAAATAGCATGCGGAGCACTGAGCTGATCAAGCTCGCTGAACAGCGCCTGCTTTGCATCAAGCACCTCCGGGCCACATTCCTGCACGTAGTCAACATCGGTCAGCGCGGTTTCCAGATCGGATTCAAAATGAATTTTCTGCATAATCAGATCAGGCTGAGAACCGAGGCCGTGACTGACCAGCATTTGCAATTGATTTGCAATTTCCTTTTTTGCAACATCCAATGCACCCACGTGAAGATCATACAGTTTGACTTTCCATCCGGCCCGGGCAAACACAATGGCCCACCCCCGTCCGATTAAGCCTGCACCAACAATGGCCACAGAGCCACTTGAAATACCGGGTTCGACTAGGTTTTGGCTCGTATCTGTTTGGTTCATCTGGGCAGTCTTCCAAGGTTATGCTGCGCTACCAATATCCGATTGAATCGCAGTGTACGCAACTGCCGATCCTCGTTGTCCACCAATCATCATGCTGAAATTGACGACATTGGCGACATGCTGAAATTGACGACATTGGCCACCAAAATGGCGGCGAGCTCTCTTCTGGGCTTTGAATCATTCAGGGTACTATCTTAAACCCAAATAACGATGTTGTTACGCAAAGCACATACCATCAATAAGGCATCCCAAGGATGCGGTCACGACCTTTTGGGTACTTTTCATAGGATGCCTCTTGTTATTGGTGCCCGTAATGTTGACGGTAACACTGATTTGACCAGATAAGCAGATCAATCATGCGTGAAGCACTCCCAGCACCGCACACCGTAAACCTTTTGGCACCAGCAACACCACTTAGTACAAATAGGGAAAGAGGGAGACAATTTCGCTTAACGAAGAAGAAGTTTAGCGTCTATTGGCTTAAATGTGGTCGCTTCTGCGATTAGAGACGCAGCAGTTAGTTGGGGGACGCCATACACCTCACTGTCGGTATTGAATTTGGCCTTAATTTTCCTTAAGAGTAAATTAAAATCACCATCGCCCGATGCCAAAACAATAATATCGGATTCTGGCGCATATTCCATAACATCAATTGTGATGCCAACGTCCCAATCTCCTTTAGACGAGCCGTCCCGTCTACTAATAAATGGTTTGAGTTGGATGTCGAAACCAATCGCTCTTAGGATATTTTGAAATTCTATTTGTTTTTTGTCTCCCCGATCTATCGCGTAGGCTCTTGCGATGACGATTTGTCTGCCCTTGGTTGCCTGACTCCAAAACTTGTTGTAATCAAAATGACTTTGATATGCCGATTTTGTTGTGTAATAAATATTCTGTACATCAACGAATAACGAAACCTTCCTCACATGAATTCCCCATAAACAGATGCTATAAATAACAAGCCAGACAACAAAATAAGGATGCGGGTCATCACGCTCTGCTTTGCCAATACTTTATTTGTAGCCACAAGAATACGAGGCAAAAAAGTGAGAAGGCGAAACAGGTGGCCAATATCAGCCATTCTTGCAAAAGGTTAGTCGCAACAAACACTAAAGCACCAATGCCCATCACTATTAGAGTCAAGTAAAGCAGATACCAGCCGATAGCCTTTTTATAGGCGATCAAAACGCCAACAAATACCTCGAACCCACCCATTGGCAAAACATACGGCTTAAATGTAGACAACAGTTTATCCACTGCCTCATATTCGCCGATCAGCGCATAATGAAGGGGCGACAGATTTAGCGAGAGCACGATGGTGGCGAACCCTTCTAAAATCATGCCGATTCCAAGCACCGTGCCCCAGACGTAGGATTTAGTTGGCATCAATTGATTACTGACAGCTATTTAACTCTGCCCAATATACCTTTACTTTCTATGGAAATCTCGCGAGGCTATTGTCCAACACTTATAAGCCGTGTAGATATGTAATATCGGCCAGTGCGTATTCAAATGAAACCCAAATGAACGTCATCAACCGCGGAGTTGATCTCAGCATCTCAAATAAAGGCAAAGAGACTAAGATAGATGGTTAACCAATCCCAATATGAAACTGCAAATGCCTAATTCTTTAGCAACCCATCAACGACAAAAGGAAAAACCATGGCCTGGATCCACACCATCCCTTATGAGGAAGCCAATGAGCGCCTTAAGAAACTCTATGACCGAGTTAAAGGTCCGGACAATAATGTCGATAACATAATGATGATGCACAGCCTACGCCCGCATACCATGGAAGGGCATATGGCAATCTATAAGCATGTCCTACATCACTCCGCCAACAAGGTACCAAAGTGGTTTCTGGAAACCATCGGCGTTTGGGTCAGTCTTCTTAATGATTGCCACTACTGCGTGGATCACCATTATCAAGGACTGGTGCATTTGTTGGGCGATGATGATCGGGCCCGGGCCATTCGTGCCGCTCTTGACAGCCAAGATACCGACAATGGTCCATTTGCGAGCAAAGAAAAGGCAGCCTTGCGCTACGCCAAAGTGTTAACCCGAGTACCATTAGCGGCCAGCGAAGCCATGGTCGCCGAATTGCGGGACTTGGGCTACGAAGATGGTGAAATCCTCGAGATCAATCAGGTAAGCGCCTATTTCAACTACGCTAATCGAACTGTTATGGGGTTGGGTTGCTCCACAAGGGGCGATATCCTGGGGTTATCGCCAAATCAATCAGATGATCCAGACAACTGGTCTCATTCTTAAACTTGGGCGATTAGAAAAAGGCGCTGACTGATGTCGCAACAAATACCTGTAGAGCGGATTTCCGATCTGGAGTTCATAAGGCCCCCGGAAATTGCGGAGCCTGATTGCCGTCGCTCCTCGGAACTGCGTCGGTTGAACCTCAATGAATCGCTGCAGCCGCCGTCACCGAACGCTATTTCGGCCATGACCGAGGCATTGGCCAGTGCGGAAAGCTACCCCGACCACAGCTGTGCCGCCTTGGCGGCACTGTTGGCTTCTCGCACGGGAATTTCCGCCGACCGCATTAGCTTTGGTAATGGCAGTGGTGAACTGTTGAGCCAAGCGGCCACGCTGGCCATGGAGGTAGGTGACGAGGCAGTGTTTCCGGTGCCAACCTTTCCAGTTTGCATCAAAGGGGTTCATATCGCCGGGGGTAAGGTCATCGAGGTGCCGGTAGATTCTGGTGGCGTGAACAACGTTGATGCCATGCTGGAGGCGGTGACACCAAAGACACGGTTGTTTTATCTTTGTACACCCAACAATCCTACCGGCGGCGCTATCGGTGCGCCGGGTTTACTCAAGGCCATCGAAAAAGTACCCGACGATTGCCTGTTGTTGATTGACGAGGCCTACCACGAGTTCGCTAAAGCCGAAGGCTCGCCGGAGGTATTATCGCTGTTGAAAGCCCGTAACGGACCCTGGGCGGTAACACGATCCTTTTCAAAAGCCTATTGCCTGGCCGGCATGCGCGTCGGTTATGCCATTACCTCCAGCAACAAATTGTGCCAAGCGTTTTGGAAACTTCGTGGGAATTTTAATGTGAATCGAGTCGCCCTGGCTGGGGCCGTTGCAGCCATGAAGGACGAAGCTTATCTGCAATCGACACTTAAGACTCTCATTCACCAGCGCAACCGTCTGGCCGAAGGCCTGCAGAATCTAGGCTTTGAGATCTTTCCGAGCCAGGCGAATTTCCTCACCGTGAAAACACCGCGTAAAGCGAGTGCATTGGCATCACATCTGGCAAAGTATGGTTTGCTGGTTCAATCGATGCCCTGGCCGGGTGGGTTTGGAAGTTTACGCGTGACGATTGGCGATGCCCATGACGTTGATCAATTGCTGCGGCATCTTGGCGAAATCTTGACGGGGTAATGTGTTATGCAGGAAATTGCTAAACAGCTCCAATCTTTTCTTGGGCCCCAAGGTTGCCTCGACGACCCCAATGACATTGCCGCCTATGCATCAGACCTACTTGCTTTAAAGACGGTCGCCCCAGTTTGTGTCGTGCGTCCCGCAACAACGGCGCAGGTTGCCTCGATCATGCAATATGCTCGCAAAAGCAAACTTGCCATCATCCCGCAGGGCGGTCACACAGGACTCAGTGGTGGCGCCGTCGCCTTGAATGGCGGCAACAGCGTCATTTTGTCTTTGGATCGCATGACAGCCATTCGCGAGATTGACACCCACGACAATGTGATGATTGTTGAGGCCGGTGCGGTATTGGCAGATGTGCAAACAGCTGCGCGCGAGGCGGGTCGAATTTTCCCGCTGTCCCATGGTGGTGAGGCTTCAAGCCAGATCGGTGGCAACCTCTCGACCAATTCCGGTGGTAATAATGCCCTGCGTTACGGCACGGCACGTGATCAGGTGCTGGGCATAGAGGTAGTGCTGCCCAGCGGTGATATTTGGAATGGGCTGCGCAGGTTGCGCAAAAATACGGCAGGTTATGATCTCAAGCATCTTTTTATGGGAGCAGAGGGCACTCTTGGCATTATTACCGCGGCGGCATTAAAACTTCGCCCAGCACCATCGTACCGGGAAACCGCTTTTGTCGCGCTAACGGACCCACAAGCCGGATTGGAATTCCTACGGTTGCTCCAAAGTCACGTCGGAGAAGCAGTCACGGCCTTTGAGCTGTTATCTGACAACGCGATATCGGCGGCATTAACGCTTTCACGTGCGAGGTTTCCCCTGCAGACCCGTTACCCATGGTGCGCCTTGATCGAGGCCGATACTCCGAGCTCGCATTTCGATATCTCAGGGGCGATCGAAGACGTATTGTCTGGGGCCTTGGAGGGCGGAATGCTGTTGGATACAGTGATCGCACAATCCGAGACGCAGCGCGATGAACTTTGGCATCTTCGCGAGAGCATTGCTTTTGCCATGATTGAGGATAAATCGGCTTTTTTAAGCGACACCGCGGTACCGGTTGCAAAGGTGGCGGAGTTTATTTCCCGGGCAGAAGCCGTAATCCTTCAAATTGTTCCTGGGGCACGCTGCGTACCGTTTGGCCATCTGGGCGATGGCAACATTCATTTCAATGTTCAAAGACCTGAAGATATGTCTGGTGATACCTTCAAAAACCATTGGCCGGATTTGTTTGATGCTATCGTAAAAGTTTCCCTTAGCCTCGGTGGCACCATCAGCGCCGAGCATGGTATCGGCCGAACAAAACAACGGATTTTTACAAATGTTACCGCAGAGGTCGAACTCAATCTTATGCGGGCTCTTAAAGCTGCAATCGATCCCGATGAGTTAATGAACCCCGGTGCGCTTTTTTAATTACCTTCTTTCTTGAAAACAGATACTAAAGGGCGAAAACTGTGTGCTGTCGGTGTAAAAGAGAAGAGCAGGGAAGGGGATATGGCCATTAGGGCTGACGATGAGTATCGTACCCACTTGACACAATCCCACCTTTTTTGCGGGTTCAAGAGGCGATAACCCGTACCGATAACGAATGGGGAAAAATTGACCGATGAGTCGTAACAAACCGCTGGCGAGATTAACCTCGGAGCAGTTATGTCAGGTGAGCTCCAAGACCATTTCGCATTACCAGAGTTCGGCCCATGACTTTCTGGCGGGGACTCGTAACCATGATGTCAGCCAGAACATCGAGGCCCTCCTCAGAAATATTACAGACGATGGGCCTTACGACATCCTTGATTTCGGGTGTGGACCTGGTCGGGATTTACTGAGTTTTCAGGCTTTAGGACATCGCGCTGTGGGTCTCGATGGCTGCCAAGAATTTGTCGAATTAGCGCAAAAACGAACGGGATGTGAGGTATTGCATCAGGATTTTCTTAAATTAAATCTCAAACCGTTCGCTTTTGATGGCGTGTTCGCAAATGCTTCACTATTCCATGTTCCAACGCAGGAACTTGAGCGCGTGCTTTTAGCTCTTAATACCTGTTTGAGGTTTAACGGGGTATTTTTCTGCTCTAATCCAAGAGGGCCCGATATTGAGCAATTTGACGGCGACCGTTATGGAGCTTTCCTCGAACCCAAAACTTGGGGAAACTTTGTTCGCTCCGCCGGATTTATTGAATTAGAGAGCTTCTATCGACCGTCAGGCCGGCCTAAAGAGCAACAGCCGTGGTTGGCGACTGTATGGCGAAAGCCTGGGCGCAGCAAAGATCGGGTTGAAGCCGTTGCAGAACCTGGCCTTGTATAAAACATGACTGCATAGCAATGATGCGGGTAATCGCTGTCACACATCTGCCATTTGCAGGCTTCTTTTTTGCCGCTTCGACAGCTCGGGCAGTGCTTTTGTCAATACTTCCACTCAAGGCATTATCGCTGCTTGGTAGTGCACAGCATGTGAGTGTGCTCTTTTTCGTTGTCAGTGTCTGCGGTATTGGAGCGAGCCTGGGGATTTATTCGATTCTTCGCCATATCAGCCTGCGCACTGGGTTTTTGATAAGTTCGCTTGCAATGGTTATTTCCATTGCGCTGCTTTGGACACAAGACCTATGGACATTTTCCCTTGGAATGATGTTTCACGTTTTTGGCATCACCTCGATGGAAGTCATTTTAAGTTTGTATGTCATGCAGAAAATTCCCCGATCCCAACTGTCAGAATTTGAGCCATTGCGAATGGTATCCACCGTTATGGCGTTATCAATTGGCCCCTGGTTGGGGGTTTATCTGCAGTCAAGGTATGCTGACTGGCTCCCTTTTATGGTCGCAGCAGCAGGTGTGTTGACGACCTTGATCTATTTCAGATGGCTGGGTCTGCATCATGTGGTAATGAAACGGAGCTCATTTGGAACGGTTAATCCCGTTCGGCACGTTCGTCGGTTTTTCCGACAACCCCGATTGCGGCTCGCTTGGATTCTGACCTTGGCACGATCCAGCTGGTGGGTGCTCTTTATCATTTACACGCCGATTTATGCGGTTCATTCAGGGCTTGGTGAGCTAATGGGATCCGCGATCGTCTCGATAGGATCGGCATGGACACTAACAGTCCCATATTGGGGTTGGATCGCCCGCCGTTACTCTCTTCGCCTTCTCATGCGGATGGGATTTATCGTCACCAGCCTTATGACTCTCGCGATCTTCGTTTTTGCCGGAATTCCATCAGTGGCTGTGGTGCTGTTGGTTTTCGCGGCACTCGGCGCAACCATGCTCGATGGTTCTGGTCATGTGCTTTTTCTCCGTGCCGTACGGTCGCGGGAGCGCGCTGAGATGACCGGTGTTTTCCAGACCTATAGAGATGTTGCCAACTTAGCTGTCCCTGGAATTTTCGCAATACTTCTCAAATTTTTTGCCCTGCCGGTTGTCTATGCAGGCGGGGCCGGTTGGACAATAGCAGCCGCAATAACGTCTCGGCATATTCCCCGAAAGATGTAAGATCGTAAATAGCGTCCTTTGGACAGTTTCGGCAGAATTTGACCCACCCTGGGCGGGGTATCCCTCCCTTTTAATATTTCAATAAATACATAATTGGCAGAAAATCTGAACTTCACCTACAAGGGCATTAGCTGCGGCGATAAATGTGGTTGGCTCACCCGGCGTCGCTCGGCCACCTGGGATCTGCTGTACTGCCTGTCATCAGACTGAATGGAAAACACAGTAGTCAGAAAAAAATCGTCGAAAGAAAGTCACCTGCAACGTGACCCACTTCTTCTCGACCGGGCCTTCAAGGCCAGGCGAATGGTGATTGTGGGTGTCTCGTCAGATCGCGGGAAATGGTCCAACATCATGTTCCGACGTTTGCTGGACGGTCCGTACGATGGCGAGCTTATTGCGGTCAATCCGGCACGAAATGAAGTCGAAGGGCAACCGTGCTACGCATCGCTTCGCGATGTGCCAGGTGAGATAGATTATGTTCAGCTGCTGGTTGCAAGGGAACATACTGTTGATGCGGTCCGGGACTGCGTTGCGCGTAAAGTGCTGGTTATTCATGTGCTTTCCTCCGGGTTTGGCGAAGTCTCTGGTGAGGGCCCGGGATTCCAGAGTGCGCTTGTTGAAGCTCTCGGTGGCGGTGCGAGCGCCCTGATTGGCCCGAACTCGCTCGGCCTTTACAGCGCAGGGCACGGTTTGTGCTTTTCTGACGGCTGTCACTTCGAGTCTGGTCCGGTGACTTTTATTTCGCAGAGCGGAGCCCTTTGCACTGATGTTCTGGCCCAGGGGCAGACGCGGGGTGTCAAATTCTCAAAGGTGCTTTCGGTTGGTAACTGCGCTGATCTCGATTGGCCGGACTATGTACGCTATTGCCGGCATGACCCGGAAACGGGTATCGCGGTGTTCTATATCGAGAGTGTCTCCGACGGCCGGGCGCTTTTTGAAGAACTGAAAAAGCTTGCACGGGACAAACCAGTGCTGGTGCTCAAGGGCGGACAGACCCCGGCCGGAGCGCGGGCCGTGGTATCACATACCGGGCGAATGACGGGAGAACACGAGGTCTGGCAGGCTATGATGCGTCAGGCGGGTGTGATTGAGCTGACCGGAATGACTGACCTGCTCGTGACCCTACAGGCCTGGCGTAGCGCTGAACTGCAGCCCCACAACCGATCGGGCGGTGGTGTGATGGTAATCGGGTGCGGCGGAGGCATTTCGGTACTAATCAGTGATGCTCTGGTCGCAGCGAATCTTTCCGTCGCTAAGCTCGGGCCCGACACGTTGTCTGCCCTGAAACAGCTGGAGCCTGCTGCCAAGGTGCTCGGTGGTATCGATAACCCGATCGAAATGCCAGTCGATCGACTTTTTACCGATCCAGTTAAGCTTTCGCGTCTAATTAAGACCTCTGCGGCTGATCCGGAGGTCGGAATGGTCCTTGTGCATCTCAACCTGATCGCCTTTTCCGATCTTTTCGGTGATGACAACCTCGCGCATCTGGAAGTTATCTGTACTGCGATCAGGGACGTTGCGGGTTGCATCGCCAAACCGCTGACGGTGGTTTTGCGTAATGGAGATTGCGGGCAGACGACCGAAACACTATACCATTCGGCAGTGACGAGTCTGGGTTCGCAGAGGGGGCTGGATGTCTTTAGAGACCTGGAGTCCGCACTGGCCTGGTTGGGTCGGGTGAGAACGTTCACCAGTTGTCGGTCATGACTACACCACGGATCATGGATCTGATTTCAGCCCGACAGATGATCTCAGACTGTGGGGCCGAATTTGCCAATTGGGAAGTTGCCTCATCCGCAGCCATGGCGGTCAGTGCAGCTGCTGGGCTGGGCGGGCCGGTGGCCATTAAATCGGCGGCGTCGGATGTGATTCACAAGAGTGACAGCGGCTGTGTAATTTTGGGTGTTGCAGGTGGCGAAGCGGTTGAAAAGGCCTATGCAGAGGTTACAACCCGCGCCGCAGCGACCGGCAGTATGACACCAGAGCGGGTACTGGTGGAGACAATGACCCCGGGCCTTGCTGAGGTCATTATCGGACTCAAGCGCGATAAGACTTTTGGTGCGATTGTTTTAGTGGGTCTGGGTGGAATCTTTACGGAGGTACTCGAAGACTTTGTCATTCGGCTTTGTCCCGTGACAGAACCCGAAGCGCTGGGCATGTTCAGGGAATTACGCGGGTTCCCCATCCTCGCCGGTGTCAGGGGCAAGGTTGGCTGCGATCTCGACGCCTTGACTCGACTTGTTGTTTCCATCAGTTGGCTTGGCAACGACCGTGATGACATCCTCGAGCTGGATCTCAACCCGGTAATGGCAATGGAACAGGGCGCGCTGGCGGTCGACGCGCGTGTTGTTCTGAACGAGAGGAGAGAACGTGATGCGTATCAAACCTGACGAGTCGATCATCGGCCTTGAGGGGCCGACCTACGACGTGGACCTAGAACGCGGGCGCATCCGGCAGTTCGCAAATTCGATCTATGCTTTTCACCCGGCCTACCACAACGAAAGTAAGCCTGTTATACCGCCGACTTTTCTGATCATGTCAGGCTATTTTTATGGGTATATTCTTGCACGCGCCCCGCGGGATTCGGGATTCGGTTCGATCGACGAAGATTTTACGACCTGTGCCGATGGTGGGCAGGAGTTCGTTTTTCACGGCCCGCTCCCGCGTGCTGGTGATCCACTCGTGGCATCGACCCACATGCACGACTTTAAGGAAAAACAGGGAAGGCGCGGTGGGCGTCTGCGGATCTATGTTACCTGTACCCAGTTCCACACACCCGCAGGTCACCATGTGGCTGACTGGTTCGAGTGGAACGTCAAGACTTCACACTCTCCGGTCCAGAGTCTCGATGAAGCACGGATCAAAGACCGACCTTACTTCATGAAAGGCGACCCGCGCGATCAGTTCAACGCCGTTGACTTTCAGGACTGGAATGAACTGCGCGAGGGTGAGGGCCCAGGCAGCGTCGTGATGCCACCTCTCACCGTCACCGACATTGTCGCCTACCAATATGCCTCTGGAGAAGATGGCCCGACCCATCATGACGATGGTTCGGCCAGAGCCTGTGGATACCCCGGCATCTACTCGATGGGTATGTTGCATGGCGGCGCACTGGCCACTTATGCCGTGAACTGGCTCGGACCCGAGAACATCCGCCGGTTCAAGTGTCGGTTCGTCGAGATGCAGTTTCCAGGAGATGTATTAACGTATCGCGGCTGGGTGGTGCGGAAATACGAACAGGACGACAACCGGATGGTTGACATCGAGCTCGATTTTCAGCGTGATGGTACGGTACTTGGCAGTGCCTGGGCAACTTTTGCATTAAGGTAAGTCAGATTGTGGGCATAGCCAGTGCGGGTTGAGGGGTTGATCACGAATCTAAATTACAAACATTTTTGAATGTATCTTCTGGCGGGGGTTCTGTCTGACCTTTCTTGTCAATTGATCTATGCTAATCATGACGTATGAAAAAAGTTGGCCCTTCTTTGGTGCTGAGTCTCATGATTGCACTAGCAGGGCATTAGATCGGCAAGATAACTTCCTGCAATCCTTTACTTTGTTCTTTAATTCCTATTCTCGCCTGTGGCGTTGGATGGTTTCTGACTTTTGAATTTGGCGTTAAGGCTGTCGTGAACAATTGGTTCTATCTTTATATCAAAAGCGGGATTATCGGTGGAACAGGAGTTGCTGTCGGCCTGGTTGTGGCGTGGAAATTACAAAAGGCGTCGGTTGTATCTGCCGTGATTGCCTTCGCAGTGGGATTAGGCGGACTGTGCTTAGATTCCTCGAACTCAACGATAACGAAAATGTTCCACTAGTCCCTGTCTGGCAGGGTATTGTCTTTTTGGGTATTGGATTTGTGATTCCAGCCTTAACCTTCAATATTACGCAAATAAATCAAGTAGAGCCCAAACCCCCAGTGTCTATACGTTTGAGTCAGTCGTAACAACCAGTGTGCAATTTAAGCATTCTGGTCACTGAGTTTTGGCCAATAGCAATAGCAGGTCTCGCTGATTGTAAAGGTCTGGTGCACAATACCTATGCTCACGTCATGCCTGACCGGGCACTTAGGAGCGCCCTCGCGCGTCTAGTTGTCAAGCGAAGTCAGGTGTTGAAGATTTCCCTACGAATAACTGGCGATGGGTGAGCCAAAATAACCATCAGGGATCGTGATACCGAGCCCGGCGCCAGGTGGGATCGCGATAGTGCCATTGACGATACGCGGACCATGTTCCTCGTCGTAGTGGCCTATCTGATAGGGGTCTGATATCCAGGCGCCACGACTTAGGTTCGGGTTGAGAGTGGCGCCCACGTGAACACAAGCGGCCGCGATAATATCGCCACCCCACGAATCGTCACAGCTGGTTGGCGTGCTGGACGCCTCGCACAAATCGCGAATGGCACGCATTGCACTGATGCCGCCGACCCGCGTAAGCTTAATGCCGAATCCATCAGCAACTCCGGTCCCGATCGCTTGGGAGATTGTAGCCAAATCAGTTGCGGATTCATCTAGCAGCAAGGGATGCCGCAAATGCGCACGCGCAAAGACGCATTCAGCATAGGTGGCGCATGGCTGCTCAATGGCGAGCATGAGCTCTTTACATGCTTGTGAGACCTGAATTGCCTCGCCAACAGTCCAACCCCGGTTGCAGTCAACAAACAGATCGACACTGGGACGGATCACTTTGGCTACTGCATGAATTGCTGCAATGTCTTCATCGATATGACGTCCGCCCGCCTTCAACTGGAGCTTCGTGTGACCCTGATCCTGTAAAGCCTGGGCAACTGTCGCCGAAGCCTCGGGTGTGCCAATCGGAACAACATGGTAGGTCAGAACCGGATCCATGCGCGCTCCACCGAGTAAATCACATACCCGTTCTCCGTAGGCCTTGCCAGCCAGATCCCAACAGGCAATGTCTACAGCGGACTTGGCACCGTGTCCACCATCCATTGTCGAACTCATCGCATCGTGAACAAGGCCCAATCGACGTGGATCAAGACCTACCAGGGCAGGCCCTAACAGAGCGAGGTCAGCGCGAATGCTTCCAGCATGCTCGGATTGGGGTAACGGCCCTGTCGGGCAGATCTCGCCCCAGCCAACGTATTTGGTGTCAGTGACAAGCTCGACAATAGTTGTGTCCGGCTCACCCACTGCGGCGCTAGACATATTGTAGCCCGAGGCCATCGGCAGTCGCTTTGCATAAACGTTGAATTGGGTAACCTTCATAATTTGCTTTCGCTCAAGAATAGAACACGTTTAGTAGAATCATCAGAGTCGAAATGCTCCTCGCCGCCTGAGACATCTCAGGCCGCTGCCCAGGATTTATTTGCGTGGACCAGGCAGAATTAATCATGACGCCTCGATCAGCTCACCCATAGGTGAGTTGCTGTCTGAGATCACCCAAAAGTAACGCCTCTGTTATCGACCAGGATACTCACAGAAGATCTGATTGTCACCCGCACCCCCGGTAACAAAGACACTACAGCGCTCCAACACAGCCACCATTGCCTCTTGAACTATATATCTCATATTCCATGCATCCATATACCAATCTGGATTGAGTGCGGCCGCTTCAGTTAACAACGTCGGCGCTGGGGGTGCAGAACTTGCCACGGCTTCCTTTATCAACTCGCCATTTTGATTATTAAATGTCGATACGACCAGCGCGCCCAGTATTACCCCGAGCACCAGTGATTTAATGTCCAACTGCATGATTTTCTCCTTTGTGTTTCTTATCCTATCAGTTCAGAACAAAGAAAAGCCCAGTTTGTGTGCAGTTATACGACGTCATCTGTCAGTAATTCAGGGTTTTAGATATACAAAACCTTGCTGCTACAGTTGCAATATACGAGTTGCGTCCGGCTTCACGATTGTTACTCCTTCAACCGGACCCAGGACAAGCTTTCTTAGATTGTTTCCTACCAGGCATTATAAAATTTAAACCAGCCCTACAGGCGACAATCTCGATTGCCATCTCATCGACACCTAATGTTTCTTGAATATTGAAGACGTTGTTAAGCATCATCCTCCGCCATTCTCAATATCTAACGGCTTGCCATTGGTGTAGGGCGTCAAAGCCCAATCAGCCGAAATCACTACCCCATCATTGATAATTTTATGAATGGTTTCAAAAACTGACTTCGTACAATTTCTGATCATATTAATCTACGACCCTCTACGTGAGCCGCCCGATTACTCATTCACCTCAACGATCAGCTCTGTCACCCCATCTTCCGAATTGATCAGCCAGTCGGGAATGGCAAGATCAAAGGGGCACGACGAAACAACGCAGATCAGATCCATCAAAGCTTCAAGTTCAACATAAGCTCCGGGGGCCACCGGGTTTGGTGGTGAGGTCAGACTGGATTCGGCGTCAATATAAGTATTGGTAAAAAAATTAATGGGCTGAGGTACCACGTCAATTTCATAACCCTCACGACGCATGGCAACGTGCAGGTTCTCGGAACAACTCGGGTGAGGGCCTTTATGGCCGTACTGCTCATAGCGGAACTGATCGCACGCCGCAAGCATCATGTCATGTACTCCAGATGCACCATCCTTGGTGAAGGCCAGCATGGGCCGTCGGAACCGGCTGATCAAATTCTGTCCTTCGCGGGGCTTGACGCTGCGGTTCAGCACCCAAGTATGCATTGGTGAAAGCCATTCGCTGATGGTTCTGGCGTTATAGGCAAAGAAATCAGCTGCCTGTCCGCCTTTGGGCGTAGTGATGCGAAAATGTGCTCCTTGAGGAACTCGAACAACACGGCCCTCGCTGGCCGGAATAATAGTCTGCCCCATTGTGCTTCTCCTTTGATGACCAAAACGCTAAGCAGTTCTACCCAGCCCGAAATACAAGTGTAACCGCTCAGATAGACCTTGGAGGGTTAATCGGCTTTTTGAAACCTGTCGGCTCTTCACCAAATGCTCTGCTCTTAGATGCGTATACCGCATCGGCCTCTAACCCTACAACCTATCAACAATACCTAGGCCATACCCTGACCATGCGAAGCTAACTTCTCTTCCAAGTCATAAATACATTAAAGCCCTCATTCGTGATCCATATCTCATCTGACCATAGATGATCATCGCTGTTTTTTTGCCTGTGATTTGGCAAGGCAATTCGTCTTTACTACTGTTGCTTCTGGATAATGGATGCCAATCTCGCTGAATGATCCACCAGCAGAATCAAACTGCCATGTCCCCCAGATAAAGTTAGAAGCACTGGTGGTAGTGCAAAGAAGAGATAGACAAAGTATCGTAGATAGTGACAACATCACTATCAGTGGCACAAAGGTTCGCCTTGGTGGAATAGACAGTCCAGAGAGAAACCAAACCGGTAGAAAAGCCAGTGTCACATGGAAATGTGGTTATGAAGCCACCGAAACTTTAAGACACTGGATTTACACTAAAGAAGTCAGGTGTATTGGGGATACAAAAGATTGCTATGGAAGACTAATTGCAGATTGGTTAGTCGATGGTTATAACGTCAATGCAAGGCCTGAACGATCTCGAATTCGTATTTATAGAAATTGAACGGAAAGAACCCTGGCTATGCCACTGCGCAAGGAATTCACCATGACGGATATCAAACCCACACAGACCTATTCTGAACTTACTGCCCTGCGCACGTTCATGGGAAACCCTTCTGAACTTGCGGTCAAAAAAAGCATCACTCAGCTTGACAAACACTGTCGTGAATTTATTAGCCGATCACCGTTTGTCTGCATCGGTACGACCGATGGTAACGGCAAAGCCGATGTGAGTCCCAAAGGTGATCCGCCCGGGTTCGTACAGGTGCTCGACGACAAAACTCTCTTTATTCCGGATCGCCCAGGCAACAATAGAATCGATTCAATGTTGAACCTGCTCAAAGATCCGGCTATCGCCTTACTGTTTCTGATACCTGGCTTTGATGAAACGCTCCGGGTTAATGGCAAAGGCACCGTAATTCGTAATCAAACTCTCAACGCAACCAGTACAGTTAAAGGCCGGTCACCCAAGATCGGAATCAAGGTGCAGATCGAGACCGCATTTTTGCATTGCGCAAAAGCACTCAAGCGATCCCACTTATGGGATCCCGAGAGCATTCAGGACCGACAAGAAATGCCCAGCTTGGGTCGAATGATCATTGAACAGACCACACCGGCTGGCACAAAGGCTGATCCGGCCGATATCTCAGATGCCGATGACCGTGTTCAAGAGAGTATCCGGTCACATCTGTATTGACAGTCTCTTGACACACCTACGTTAACAGTGAGTCAACGAACTGGATCAGGTCATACCTTCGAGCTTCTGAATCTTCTCGACCAAGCCTGGTGGGAAATCACTTTTCTTCTGCTTGCCGTAATCGAAACCAACGACGACCGCCTTGCCGTGGGCCGCAATTTTCTGATGTTTACAACTGAACACAACGTGTTGAATCACAAAATAATCTTTTCCTAATTCAATTACTTTTCCGCCCGCGAGTACCTTATCTGGCCAGGTCAGAGGTAGGCGGAAGTTACAGTCGACAGACTTGAGTATGCCGGTTCTACCCGACTGCGCAGTCGCCGAACGCAATTCCACTTTCTCTAAGTATTCAAACCGAGCCGTCTCCATCCAACGGATATAAACAGTGTTATTGACATGCTGCATCGAATCCATCTCACCCCACACCACTGGTAGTTCTACGACAACCGGACAAGCGTCATAAACTTCCTGCTCGCTGAATAATTCCATAACCGAAAGACCTATGTTGGTGATCTGAAAACTTGAATTGCTATGTACGCTATTGTGGGCAAATTTCACACAATAGCTCGATATTACGCCGGCCCTCTTCGCCGGATACCTCTGGGTCCCGACCCTCTTTGATTGCAGAAACAAAGTCTGCAATCTCACCTGCGTAGGGATTGATCTCGGTAAATGTAATCTGGCCGTTGTCAGTATCAATCCGGCCACCACCTCCACGGCCGATAGTTTCAGAACAGTAGGCATAACCCGCAGTACCACAGATTTCACCACGATTGGGGGCCGCAAATAATGCGGATGACACAAACTGGGCCACAGCACCAGATTCAAATCGAAGACTGACTGCAGCAGATTCATCGTGAGCACTGCCCAGCACATTTTGGGTAATGATGCTCGCGACCTCTGCCACCTCACCGCACACTGGTACCAGCATCCAACGCAGCCAGTCAAGGCTGTGTGTTCCGACGCCTGCCAAACGCCACCAGCGCCCAACTTCATCAGGGGCTCGCCAGTTGGTCGCGTTAGGGGCTTGAAACGTCCATTGTGCGTGCGCA